>DJYC01000097.1 GCA_002448445.1 Treponema sp. UBA6988 | reverse complement strand
TCTTAAAAACATAAGCGACGACGGCTGGCGCTGGGTAATACAGGGACAAATCGAGGGGAAAAAGCGCGACTACACGAGTGGCCTACTGGCGGCAGAAAGGCGGGGGCTTGAACAAGGCATGCGTCAAAAAGCAATAGAGACTGCAAAAAAGTTTCTGGCAGAAGGTATTGCTCCCGAAATGATAGCAAAGTGCTGTTCCATTCCGCTGGAAGAAGTAAAGGAATTGCAAAAAACACCCTAAGAAATGCCCCCTGAAAAAGTGGCAAGCTATTGTTCCATTCCGCTGGAAGAAGTAAAAGAACTGCAAGAAAGTTCCTGACAGAAGGACTTTCCCCCGAAATGATAGCAAAGTGCTGCTCTCTTCCTTTGGAAGAAGTGTTAGAGCTTAAAACCAAAACTTGATATTTCCAAGTCCCATTGCGTATTATTGAACTAACTGCGCAAAATTGCTATAATTACGCAATTCAACTGAATTTGTAGAGGAAATTATGCTAACACTTAAGTTCGGCGGAACAAGCATGGGGTCCGCACAGCGCATTTTGGACAGCGTGGAGATTATGATCGGACGGGCCAATAAAGACCGCATTTCCGTTGTGGTAAGTGCCGTTGCCGGTGTTTCAAACAAGCTGCAGGAGGCAATTGACGCTTGTGTTTCGGGACAGACACCCGATCTTTATGTACAGCAGCTTCGTTCAACCCATACGGACATTCTTGCTGAATTAAAGTCAACTCTTCCTTCATTAAATACAGAGGCGGTTACAAAGAAAATTGACCCGCTTTTTGAGGATCTTAAGAAGCTTCTTTCTGCCATAAGCGCTTTTGGTGAGTGTCCAGATAACGCCCACTGCCGCATCATGGGCATGGGAGAACTCCTTTGCTCTCCGATTGTGGAGGCCGTTCTTGTAGCAAAGGGGCAGAGCGTTTTGCTTTTGGACAGCCGCAAGTTCATCTTTACCACAGGCAGCCAGAAGGAGGGCGACCCCGACTATGCACGCTGCGCAGAGGCACTTGCATCTTACCGCGAGAGCTCTTCCGCCCGCATTCTTTTGTTCCCTGGATTCATCTGCTCATGGATTGGCGGTTCTGGAAAAGAGCCTGTTCCCGGACTTTTGGGACGCAACGGAAGCGACTTTAGCGCAGCCATCGTAGGCTCATCACTTGGCGCATCCAAGGTTGAATTCTGGACGGATGTAGACGGTATCTACACCGCAGACCCCCGCGTTGTAAAGGAAGCCGTTCTTGTGGACGACCTTACCTACGAAGAGGCCATGGAACTTTCCTTCTTTGGAAGTAAGGTCCTTCACCCAAAGACACTGGCACCTCTTGCCGCAAAAAATATTGAGGCATGGAGCCTTAACAGCCGCAATCCCTCTGCAAAGGGTACACGCATTGCAAGGGGACCCATTCCGGAAGCAGCAAAAACTGGCCCCGTACGCGGAATAAGCTGCCTTAAAGACTGCTCAATGATAAGCGTCAGCGGTTCCGGCATGAAAGGCCGCAAGGGTATGGCTGCCCGCATATTCAATGCTGTTGGCAACGCAGGCATTTCAGTCCTTTTGATTACCCAGTCTTCATCTGAATACATGCTTTCATTCTGCGTAAGGAAGGCTTATGCAGACAAGGTTCTTGACGTTCTAAAAGCGGAATTCTCCCTTGAAATTTCAACAAAGCTTATAAACCCAATCGATGTTCACAAGGACTGTGCAATAGTTTCCATCGTAGGCGACGCCATGAAGCAGAAGCGCGGTGTTGCGGGAACCTTCTTTGACGCACTTGCAAGCCGCGACGTAAACATTCTTGCAATTGCCCAGGGCCCAAGCGAACGCTCAATTTCCGCAGTAATCAACGGCTACGACGGAGACACTGCCGTACGCATTGCCCACAAATTCTTCATCAACGCAAAGCAGTCAATCCAGGTCTTTGCATTCGGCGTGGGAACAATCGGCGGTACAATGGTTGACCAGATCCGCGACCAGCAGGAAGCCCTCCTTGAACAGGGAATCGACATCCGCGTAATGACAATTGCCAACATAGACGGCATGATAAAGGCCAAGCACGGAATCAACCTAAAGGACGACTGGCGCAAGCAGGTCAAGGACCACGGAACAAAGACAAATCTGGACGAAATCCTCGAATTTGTCCGCGAGACAAAGCCTCTCAACCCAATATTCGTAGACTGCACAGCAAGCTACGACCTGCCCGAGCGCTACATAGACATCCTCGAAGCAGGCATGAACATTGCAACCCCAAACAAGCGCGCAAATTCCATGAGCATGGACTTCTACAGAAAGCTGCGCGAAACCGCAAACCGCATGCACGTACGCTTCCTCTACGAGACAAACGTTGGTGCAGGGCTTCCTATAATCGACACCCTGCAGAACCTCTTCAAGTCCGGTGACCGCCTTACAGCCTTCAACGGAATCATGTCCGGTTCATTAAGCTACATCTTTGGCAAGCTGGATGAAGGCAAAAAGTTCAGCGAGGCAGTTCTTGAAGCAAAGGAACTCCGCTACACAGAGCCAGACCCACGCGACGACCTTAAGGGAACCGACGTTGCCCGCAAGGCACTGATTATTGCCCGCGAATCCGGAATGGAGCTTGAGCTTGAGGACATAAAGATGAACTCAATCTTCCCCGAAGGATTCAACCTGGAAGGCACAACCGAGGAATTCCTCAAGCGTCTGCCCGAACTTGACTCATATTTTGCAGACAAAATTGCAGAGCTCAAAAAACAGAACAAAGTCTTGCGCATGGGAGCAAGCATCAAAGACGGCAAGGTTAGCGTAGGCATGCTGGAAGTTGGCCCTGAAGACCCGCTTTACCCGGTAAAGGGTGGCGAAAACGCATTCGTCTTCTTTACAGCCCGCTACACGCCAATTCCTCTTACCGTCCGCGGATACGGAGCAGGTGCAGGCGTTACCGCAGCAGGTGTCTTTGGAGACATTCTCCGCACCGTAAGCTGGAACTTCAACAATTAAAATAAGGCGGGGGCACTTCTTTTTGAATTGACCCCCTCTTTTTTCTTTTTTTGGAGCGCATTGCTTTTTGAACTGTTCGGGGCACTTCATGCCCCTCAGAAGGGCATTTTATCCCGCTTTCCAGGGCTACGCTGTCGCTTCGGCCCGCCCTGCGGTCGGTCTTGCTGCGCAACCCTTCCAATCGGGGCTAGGATTTATTTGTGAAAAAAAGCTACGGAATAATTTTTTTGCTACCTCTTGCCATTGTTTCCTTTGCAGCGGCATTACTTCTGCTGGGCCTTGCACTGCTAACCGCACTGGAATACCGCCCAAAGGACAGGGAAGATGCAGCTGTAGCGGGTAATGCCCAAAGGCAACTTGCCCCCAAGAAGGAAATAAAAATCCTCTCCTGGAACATAGGCTACGCAGACCTTGCAGACTATGCAGACTTCTTTATGGACGGCGGAAAACACGTGCAAAACTCAACTCCTTCCCAGATTCATCAGAACCTAGAGGCCTTTGTAAAAAATATAAATGACTTAAAGCCAGATGTAGTCCTCTTGCAGGAAGTTGACCTTTGCGCAAAGAGAAGCCATAGAATCAACCAAGTGGAATTCTTCTCTTCCGCAATGAAGGAATTTTCTTATTCATTCGCCTACAATTTTAAGGCTGCATTCGTTCCCTTTCCCCTGCCGCCAATCGGACACGTTGAGTCAGGCCTTTTAACCCTTTCATCCTGTAGCGTCTCTTCCGCCCAAAGAATAAGCCTCTTTGTTCCCTTCAAGTGGCCTGTCCGCATTGCAAACCTAAAGAGATGCCTCCTCGTAAACCGCATTCCTGTAACGGCAGAAGGGGAGAATGGAAAAAGGGAACTTGTCCTTGTAAACCTTCATCTGGAAGCCTTTGATTCGGGTGAGGGCAAGATTAAGCAGACAAAAATCCTAAGGGATTTTATGCAGGCTGAATACCAAAAGGGCAACTACGTAATTGCAGGTGGCGACTTTAACCAGACTTTTTCCAACTCGGACATTTCATCCTATTACCAAAAGCCCAACGGTTGGAAGCCTGGCCGCCTGAACCTTGCAGACTTTCCCCAGGGCTGGACTTTGCTGCAAGATCCATCCGTCCCAACCTGCCGCTCCAACGGCCTTGTCTACAGGGAAGCAGAAAAATCCACCTTCCAGTTTTTCTGCATAGACGGCTTCATCCTTTCCCCAAACGTAGGCGTCTCATCCGTAAAAACAATCGACCTAGACTTTACCCACAGCGACCACAACCCCGTACTGCTTACCGCCAGCCTGCAATAATACCTTCCAATTTTTCAAATCTATTCTTATGCAAAGCAACTGGAAATCGCCCTTCGGGTACACCAAACGCACTTGCTACGGTGTATGTGTGCAGCGGAAGGCACACAACGGTAGCAAGGCGTAGCGTTGTGGGCTGAAAACCGCATAGCTTGAAACTTCGTTGCGGGTACGGAGCGGAACGTACCCGGCAGCGTAGCTTCAAGCCGCGCAGCGAGTTTAATTTCCTATTCCGCGACACCGCGGGGTTCAGACGGATTTGCCTGGGAGCGGAACGCAAAATTGATTTCCATGTGTGCTTCAATAGTAAGATTGCAAATATAATCAAAACATGCTATAATCAGCAGAATAAGGAATTCCTATGGTCATTGTTTTAAAGAAGGACATAAGCAAAAGCGACAAGCTGAATCTTGAAACATTCCTCACCGACCGCGCTTTTAAATTGAATGAAGTTCAGGGTGATGAAGACACGATTCTAGCTGCCGTTGGCAAAGTGTCCATGGATTTAAAGCAAGTGGAAAACCTCCCCGGTGTTCAGCGCGTAATTCCAATCAGCAAGCCCTACAAAATGGCCAGCCGGGAATTCAAAAAGGAAAATTCAACCGTAGAAATAAAGAACAACCGCGGACAAATAATCAGGGTTGGCGGTAACCGTGTAGTCTCCGTAGCAGGACCGTGCGCAGTGGAAAGCCGCGACCAGATTCAGGAAGTGGCACGCCTTGTTGCAAAAAGCGGTGCTGTAATGCTTCGCGGAAGAGCCTACAAGCCCCGCCTTTCCCCATACAGCTATCCCGGCCTTGGAGAAGAGGGCCTTCGCTACCTAAAAGAAGCCGGAGAAAAATACGGACTCCCAATCGTAACAGAAATCGTTTCTCCAGAGCTTATCCCCATAATGGAAAACTACGATGTTGACGTTTACCAGATAGGCAGCCGCAACATGCAGGACTTTGACCTTCTAAAAAAAGTCGGCGCACTTGGAAAGCCTGTAATCCTAAAAAGAGGCTACACTGCAACCCTGGAAGAATTCCTCATGTCTGCCGAATACCTTCTTGCAAGCGGAACAGACAGAGTTATTTTGTGCGAGCGGGGAATCAGAACCTTTGAGCACGCAACACGCAACACTCTTGACCTTAGCGCAATTCCAGTCCTTCGTTCGCTAACACATCTTCCCATAATCGTAGACCCCTGCCGAGCAATCGGTGTAAGAGACAAGGTTTTACCAATGGGGCTTGCCGCAATCGCTGCCGGTGCAGACGGAATCATGGCAGACGTTCACCCGGAGCCGGAAAAAGCAATGGCCGGAGGTGCAGCGTCCCTTCTTCCCGTCCAGTTTGACAAATTAATGCACGACATAGAAGCGCTTGCTCCAGTAATGGGAAAGTCCGTAGCCCACATCCACGAAGCCGGGGAAGCAAAAAAACTTGTCTGCGCATATTCAGGAAACCGCGGTGCCTATGCAGAACAGGCAATCAGCCGCTACTTTGATTCATCAGAAGCAGAAGCAAAAGCCGTAGATTCCTTTGCAGAAATATTCCAGCAGGTAACAGACGGAAGTGCCGACTACGGAATGGTTCCTGTTGAAAATTCCCTAGCAGGAAGCGTCTACCAAAACTACGACAACTTTAGCCGCTTTGAAGACGTAACAATTATTGGAGCCGTAACGCTAAACATACGCCATGCCTTGCTGGGTGTAAAGGGAAGCAGTATTGCAGACATAAAAACCGTTTCCTCCCACCCCCAGGCCTTAAGCCAGTGCCGCAAATTCCTTAGCGGACACAAGGACTGGAAGCAGGTGGAAGCCGTTTCTACCGCCACAGCCGCAAGTGAAGTTGCAGAAAAAGCAGACAAGACAAGAGCCGCAATTGGAAGCACCCAGAATGCAGCCCTCTACAAACTGGAAGTCCTTCAGGAAGACGTAGAAGACGACCCTCGCAACTTTACCCGCTTTGTGGTAATCCAGTCTGTCCAGAAAAAGCACCTGCGCGACCTTAACGTAAGCCCCAACATGGCAAGCTTTATCCTAAAGACCCGCAACGAGGCAGGTGCCCTTTACCGCGTGCTTGGAATCTTTGACCGCCACCGCCTTAACCTTACCCGCATAGAGTCACGCCCAATAGAAGGGGAGTCATGGCGCTACTGGTTCTACATAGACGCAGAGCTTACAGGCATTAGCGAAGTTAACACCTACGTTAACACAATACTTGCTGAACTTAGGGATAATACCGAGGATGTTCGCCTCCTGGGTATTTATTCAGAAATAAAATAAGAGACTTGCAAAAATACAAGTCCTATATCAATAAAGGAGTTTGATATGGAAAAAAAATACGTTTTGTCTGTTTTAGTGGAAAACCATGCCGGTGTACTTAGCCGTGTATCAGGTCTTTTTAGCCGCCGTGGCTACAACATCGATTCCCTTACCGTCTGCGAAACCCAGGACAGTATGAGAAGCCGCATGACCATCGTTGTCCGCGGAGACGAATACATCCTTGAGCAGATAGAAAAGCAGCTTTCAAAACTCGTGGAAGTAATCTCCATCGAGCACTGCGACCCGTCCGCCACAACCCAGAGGGAAATGGCACTCATCAAGGTAAAAGCCGCTGGAACAAACCGCGCAGTAATCATCGAAACCTGCAACATTTTCCGCGCCCACATCGTAGACGTTGCAGAAGATTCCCTTATCGTAGAGGCAACCGGTAGCGAAGACAAAATTTCTTCCCTCATCCGCCTTCTCGAACCCTACGGCATCCTTGAACTCTTAAAGTCCGGCCTTACCGCAATGGACCGCGGTTCAAAGGTAATGAACTAATTTTTCTGAATACAGGGGGGGGGAAGTCTCCCCCTCGCTACAAAGGCAAGTCGCTCCGCAAATGCCAAAAGCGGCAAGCAGGCAAAGCAAAAAAATGACAGTATCCACGGACGCTGAGCCTGTCGAAGCGTCTAAAGCCCATTGCACACACCGCGCCCTTCGACTACGTTCAGGGAGCGGCCGTCACCCTGAACTTGATTCATGGTCTTTGCCGTAACAAAATACCTGTTTTCGAAACAAGCCGCTTTCGTCATTTGCTCCGCTTTGTTGCCTTTTCCGCTACCCCCTCTGCGGGCTCAAACGCCGCCCGCAACGCCTGCTAAAATTGGTTGTTGTTAGCAGATAAATCCCGCGAGTTTTCGATAGAAAACTCGATAGCAACCGGAGGTTGCGACAACGCCCCAAAGTTTAATGGCAAGTTTAAAAATAAAACTTGCGAGTTACGAAGTAACTCGGTAGCTCGCATAGCGAGCGGACAACGCCTGCTAAAATTGTTTGTTGTTAGCAGATAAATCCCGCGAGTTTTCGATAGGAAACTCGATAGCAACCGAAGGTTGCGACAACGCCCCCAAAAGTTTATTACAAGTTAAAAAAAAATTACAAAAACTATTGACTAAAACAGTATGTTAGTGTATGCTAACTATGAAAGTTAGCGTTTTCTAACTGTTATAAGGGCGGAGGTCATCCTTACACACAGCCACTAATCCTCCGCCCTTATTTTTTCCTTTCTTCCATCAATTGCAGAAGGTAAGTGCAATAAACAAGAAATGTAATGTAGCAAAACAATGTGCGGAAGCACTGGAATGGAGCCGGGGTTCGTGCCGAAAATCCATTTTGCGCGGTACGACCGAAGGGAGTTAGACACCAATTACCGCGCACGGGGTTGGAAGCAACCCTTTGGATTTTCGGAACGGTTCCCGGCGGGAATGGAAGTGCTTACGCATTTAGATTAATGTTTGCTAAGCTTTATTTAGATTTGTACTTACCTTCTATATTTCTAGCTATTTTCACTTTGCTTTTTCATTTATTGGGTTATAATTAACTTATAAGGTTCAATTCTAGCAAATAGGAGATTGTAAATGAAAAGAAGCTTTATCGTAATAACTGCACTCGCCCTTTCTTCCGCCCTAATATTCGCCTCCGGAAAAGACAAGGCAAAAAAGTCCAAGGCTGCAAAGAAGGCTAAGGCTCCAGAATTTGTCCACGTGGAAAGCAAGACCTTTGTCATGGGAAATAATGAAGAGCACGAAACAGAACACGAGGCCTGGGTCTCAGAATTCTATATCTGCACCCACGAAGTAACCCAGGAAGAATACAAGCGCATCATGAAAAAGAACCCCAGCAAGCACAAGGGAAAGAACCTGCCCGTAGAAAACGTATCCTGGTACGACGCAATCGAATACTGCAACCGCCTCAGCTTGGCAGAAGGCTATACCCCCTGCTACACGGAAGGCTTTGAGTACGACATCTGTGCAGACGGCTACCGTCTCCCCACCGAAACTGAATGGGAATTTGCGGCCCGCGGCGGAAACATAAGCCAGGGATTTACATACAGCGGAAGCGATGACGCAGAAAGCGTAGCCTGGTACATGGAAAACAGCGGAGACAAGAGCCACGAAGTCATGGCAAAAAAAGCCAACGAGCTTGGAATATACGACATGTCAGGTAACGTTGCAGAGTGGTGCTGGGACTGGTACGGCGACTATCCTTCCGAGCGCGAAGACATTGACCCCACAGGCCCCTCTTCCGGCGAAGAAAGAATCATCCGTGGCGGAAGCTATGGCTACAGCATAGACAACTGCTCAGGAACTTTCCGCAACTGCGACAGCCCTGACTACACGGGTTCAGGCATCGGGTTCCGTGTGGTACGTTCAGGCCCAAGGGGATAAGATACAGACAGGAGGACAATGAAAATGGAAAATGGAAAACAATCGGACAAAGCAAAAATTTATGACATTCATTGTCCTTCGTGTGGCGCTCCCGCATATTATGACATTAAGTCTCACTTTTACAAATGCCACTACTGCGATGGCAAGGTTCAGGTAAGCAAAGCCTTGGATCAACATAACGGTTTCCGCAAGATTCAAAGCCAGAAGATGACGGATTCCCGTACTCGCTTTGACTTGCAGAAGGCGGAATGTACAGGCTGCGGAGCAGAACTTGTTTTTGAAAAGGGAGATGCGCTTACGAACTGTGCCTTTTGCGGAAGGTCTCTTGTAAGGGGAGAATTTCTTAGTCTAAACGGCATACCGGAGTTTGTGGTTCCATTTTCAATAACAAAGGACGAAGCCCAAAACATTCTGATTGACTGGTGCAAGAAAAACCAGTTGAAGAAATGTGCTAGGCAGGTTTTAAAGAATGTTGACAAGCTGACCGGATGCTATCTTCCCTACGAATTGGTGCGCGGGCCTGTAAAGGCTTCTGTTCACCGTATTGAGAGCCGCAATGAATACGAATGCGGTGGCTTCATAGACAACGTTTTTATAAATTGCTCTAAAAATCTGGACAATCTCCTGCTCGACGGAATGGAACCATACGATATTGACGGTCTCAAGGAATTTGATTTTGCCTATGTTGCCGGGCATCAACTGAAAGTACGCGATATAGATGATGACGCACTTGCAAAACGTCTAAGGGGAGAAATCAACGAATCCTATAATCCGGTAATAGAAAAAACTGTCGAAACCAAAGCCGTCTATACAAACATAGAAACCAATGAAATGCTTCATATGCCGGTGTCACTGCCTGTCTATTATCTTTACACTAAAGACTATATGGTGGCGATTAACGGACAAACTGGCAAGATAAGCGTTCGTTCTTCTGCATCAAAAAAATCCTATTACATTATAAGTCCCTGGTGGTTCAAGGGCATCTTGTCTGCCGCAGTTGTGTTTACTCTTTTGTTTCTGTCTATGAAATTTTTTGGTGCGAACTGGGAAACGATTATTGGTATAGCGTTACTCTATGTTCCCTTCCAACTTATTGTACTTCTTACGGTCTACAGAGACAGCGGAAAATATGAAAATTGGTTCAGCCTTGACTATAACATTACCTGCAAAAAATTCACGTCAAAGGGCGGTCCCTACGTCAGAGAAGGGGGCAAGCTCATGCAGTCAAAGAAACAGATTTCACGGACCTTGCCAAAGCCTGTGTTCTTTATGGACGTTGAAGGAAAAAGAACTCCTGTTGCAATAAAATTCAAGTCTTTTTGGAGAATCCTGCAAATGTTCTCCGCTGTAGCGTCCGTGATTTTCTTTCCCATAATCCTTGCCCTCTTTTTAAACGGCTTCAATTTTAGAAAAATTGAATTCATTCCATCCTCACCTTGGTTCATCCTGTCTTTGCTTGTCATTCCTGTAATTTTTATAAAAGGCTGGTGGATTGAACTTTATAACAGGCCGTGGATATTCATCTTAAAAGAGAACGGAAAGAAAAAGCGCTACAAACCTGTAGTAGAGAATCATCTTCTGGATGTATTGTTCAGTGACTTTAAGGTTGTCAAATCCTCAAAAAAAGGAAAAAAACGCACGAAAGATTCATGTTATGACAAAAAGGCAATAGTAAAGTTCTTCCTGAAGTTGCTCTTTAAACCGCCTGTCTGCTTTGCTGTATGGCTAGCAATTGCATTCTTCTGCGGCATGGTTTATTATACGGCAGGCTTTACCTTGGATTAGAGAATGTACAAGCGTTTTGAAAACATCACGATTGGCACGGAAAAACTTTCGGTAATACTCAACAGGGGAATTTATGAGCAGATCTGACGCGAATGTACAAGTCCCGCATAAGCCTGCCGATGCAAAGCGGGGATTCGTTCCTTCTGACGAAAAGAATTTTTCTCCTTCTGCCTTGGAGACTTTACGGACTGCTGCAAAGCACATCAGCTATCTGATTAACGAAGGTTACGACATTAAGTCAGCATCCACTTTTGTGGGGAATCATTTTTCTCTTTCAGAACGGCAGCGTCTTGCTCTTGTGCGTAGCATTTCTACGTCAGGACAGCTGGACAAGCGCAGGGCTAAAGAAGTTGCGTCGCTTTCGGGCAGGAAAGTCTGGATAGACGGATTCAATACGGTGATTACGCTGGAGGTCATGCTCTGCAATTCCATCTTGTTTGACTGCATGGACGGATGCATTCGCGATCTTGCAGCCATGCGAGGAACATACAGGATAATTCCTGAGACAGAGTATGCAATCAAGATGCTTTTTTCTGCGCTGGCAAAAATGAATGTAAATTCTGCCCACATTCTCCTTGATGAGCCTGTTTCCAATTCGGGAAGACTCAAGGCTTTGCTTGCAGACATAAAGGAAGAGCAGGACAAATGCTGCCCATTCAGCTTGGACATTCAGCTGCTTAAAGATGTGGACCGGGAGCTTTGGACAAAGGAAAACGTCATTACAGCTGATGCAATCATCTTGGACCACTGCATCAGCTGGTTCAACTTAATGGCGGTCTGTGCTAAAGAATCTGGCGCAAAACCGCTTCGTGCCTGGGCATGACTGTAGAAAGAAAGTCTTTGCCAAGAACGCGTGTCCTTTTTAAAAACTGAATTTTCCTCCAACCGTAATGCAGCTAAGGTTTTTGTATTGGCCGTAAGTGCCGGGCTTTTCTTTGTCGGGCCCTGGAAGAAAATAATTCATTCCAAGGTTAAGGCTAATCTGGTCGCTTACAGAATATTCTGCCTTGGGCTGAATGGCACAAGACCAGTCGTTAAATTCCACAATTCCGCTAAGGCTCAAAGTTAGCGTGTCGTTGAAGACGCTTTTTTCTATGCTAAGCGTTGCAAGGTGAATGTATTCGTCACGGCCTATTTCTTCTGTTCCGCCAAAAACATAGTCAGCATAGTATTGGGCTGTAAAAGTCCAACCGTACGGCATCCAGTCAATTCCAGCAAGGGCAGTAACTTGGTTCCGCCTTACGCTTGTAGCAACTTCATCTGCTTCAAGTCCGGCTGCAATCTTTGCCGCATTTACAGCCTGAGCTTCTATCTGACTTTCTGCGGAAGTGGAAAAATACCGCTTTGGAAAAAATGCCCCTTCAAGGCGTATTACTGTTTCGCCAATAGGAATTGCAGCGTCTGCACCGACCATTGCCATTCTTTCGTAGTTTGCGCTAAGACCTATGCCATCAATTCCGCTGCCGGAAAATTCAGCGGAGTATTTTAGAATCGGTTCGTCATCCCATCCATAGAATCCGTAAAGCGAAAAATCTGCAAAGGGAAGGTATGCGCTTAGCTTTGCCCCGTATTCAGAATTGGAAATCTTTCTTTCGGGAAGCTCTATGTCGCTGTCGGAAAATTCCTGTACTGTTGAAGGAATCAAAATTTCTTTTAGCGGATTTCCGTCCTGAAGGGGAAGGGCTGCCGGTGTAAAGATTGGAATAAAGTATGCGTCACAAGTTCCCCAGTTCCAGTTGAGCGAAAGACGTGCCGCATCTATTCCAAGCCTGCTGTCTGCGTATTCTTCAGAAAGAAGTGCTGAAAGGTCTTTTGGGCAAAGAATGTCACAGACTGTAAGTCCGTCCGCTTTTCCCCAAGAAGAAATCTGTCTTCCGATTCTCATTGACCACCAGCTTCCGTTGTAGTCAAAGTAGGCTTCCTTTAGCTTTATTCCAAAGTTCTGCTCACCGCTAACAAAGTCGTAGCTTGAAGAAATAGCCTTTAGTGCATCGTATGTAAAGTCTGCCTCTGCCTTTAGCGATGAGTCATCTTTTGAAACATCAAGGTCTGCCGTAAAAGTTGTCTTTGCTTCTACAAACTTTCCCCTTTTGTCTTCATCCTTGCCTGAATCCTTTGCAGGAAGTCCAAGGGCATTCTTTGTCTTTAGGCTGCCACCGAATGTAACTTCCTGTGAAAAGAGAATTCCCTGCACGGCAATAGCAAGGAGCATCAGTATAAACTTTTTTTTCATGGTGAGCATATCCTCCCTTTTAAAGGAACCTGGCACGGATTGGAGGAAAGCCAATGTTGCCCCCAACCCGCAGAAAGAAAAATCCTAGTTTCTTTCGAGTGCGCCTTGCGTGAACATGTTGTCGGCAAGGTCAAGACCGAATACAATGTCCTTTATTTCAAGTACGGTTGAATGTTCGGTCTGCACGTTTTTTATGAACATCTTTTTTGTAGTCCAGAATCCGTCAATTTTTTCAATGCCGGAGCAGACCAGCTTTCTGTGCAGGTTATCCTGCTTGTCGTAAAAATCTGCTTTGGTAAGAATAAAATTGTCCTTGCGGATCCAGACTATGTAGCGCGGATTTTTTACGCTCTTGTCCTTTGCCCTGCATTCAACCTTGTAGCATGCAAAGCCTTCCGCGTTTTCTTCTCCCAAAAGCTTGTATGTATAGTCGTCCAAGTCGCGGTCACCGCCAACGTCTTCGTATGTAAAGTCAGAGCCCATGAAGTCATCACCCTTGGAAGTGCCTGAAATGCGGCGGACTTTCTTCATGGCGGGCATGTAGAGCCAGCTGTCGGAATCTTTTCCTGATGCGTCGTAGTCAAAGGTTAGGTAGCCGACTCCCGCAACATCTTTTGGCGTTGCAAATACAATCAGGCTTTTTTCCACGTCGCCGTAATCCTTTGTCTTCATTGAAAGCTCGCGGACACGGTTCTTGCCCTTTTTGTCTGTAAGAGTCATCGTAGCCTTGTATGATGATGTCTTTGGAGACGGAACTTCGTCTGCCTTTTTCATTACGTCGTAACCGCTCAGACTCTGGGAGTGGACGCTTGAAAGAATGATTGCCGTGGCTGCAAAAAGAGAAGCCGCTTTCTTGATGCTGAATGTTTTCATATAAAACCTCCTGCTTTTATTTGTTAGCTATATACAACTATTAAACAGTTTTATCTTGCCTACGATACAATTTTTTTCTCTTTGCCGAAGGGCTTTGTAAGGAAAATCAGTACCGGTGTTAGCGTGTAGTCTGCAATGAGCGCGCTTGCCAAACCGATTATGCTAAGGTAGCCAAGGCGGGCAAGGCAGTTCATCACGCTGAATGAAAGGACAAGGAACATGGAGCAGAGGATGATTGTTGTCATTCCCATTGTCTTTCCAATTTCGCGGTAGCTTGTAAGCACTGCGTCCTTGTAAGAAAGGCCCCTTTCAAAGTAGAACTTGATGTGGTTTGTAAAGTGAATTGTATCGTCAACCGCAATTCCCAGAATCATCGGCATGGTCGTCATGGTAATCATGTCCAGGCTTATTCCAAGGTAGCCCATAACTCCTCCAATCATGATTACAGGAGCAATGTTTGGAATCATGGCAATGAGCCCAGTGTGCAGGCTGCCGAATGCAATTGCCATGAGGATAAGAATCAGTATGAAGGAACCAAGAAAGGATTTAAGTTCTCCCTTTACAAGTTTTCCGTTCATGACTGCATAGTTTACGACTTCCCCGACAATGCTTGTCTTTGCATCCGGAAATACCTCGCTTGCGTATGCCTTTGCCAAGTCCAGGGTCTTGGTAATTTTATTTGCCTCGTAGCCGTTCATCTCTATGTGAATGTAGGCGTTGCGGTAGTCATCGCTCACCCAGTCGTACAAGTCGTCACCGCCAGAAATTTCGTAGAGGAACATTTCTTGAGTCAAAAGGTCATCTTCATCTGGAATTGCATACGCTTCTTCTTTGTCTTCGTAAAGTGTGCGGTTCATTTCCTTGATGATTTTTGTGATGCTCGTTACGCGGGGCTTTGTTCCTGAGACCTTTGTAGTTTCAATTGTGCCGAGCTTTTGTGAAAGAACGTCCAGCCTTTTTACTGCATCGCTTGACTTGAATGCGTCTTCATCTTCGTATTCGACAAGAACGTTGTAGGAATACTGGCTTCCAAGTTTTCCCCTCAGGATGGAAAGAAGTCTCTTTACAAAGTCAGTGCGCTCACCCATCATTTCGGTGTAGTCCATGTTCACCTGGGTACGGGGAATTCCGGGAATCATTCCTACGATTACTGCAAGTGAAATTATAAGTACCAGAATGCTTTTTTTGATTATCCTTGAACCTGCCTTTTCTACAGCAATGTCTGTTTTTGTAGCGCCTTCCATGGCAGCAAGGTCGGATGCAGAGGCCGCCTTTCCGTCCTTGCCGAATGACATGAAAATCGGAATAAGGATTATGACGTAGACATAAACCGCAAAGACGCAGCAGGCAGAACAGCCGCCAACCCATTTGAGGGGCCTTATGTCTGCAAAGAGGAATGATATGAGACCCGCAACAGTTGTAATCACCGTAAAGAAAATTGGCCAGCCGCTTTCTTCCATTGAGTTAAGAACGCTTTGCTTTCTCTTTCCCGTTCTGCGGAAGTGCAGGCGGAAGGAGTTTACATAGTGGATTGCATAGCCTATGCTTAGCGCCATGGAAAGAAGGACGGGCAGGGCAAGCATCTGGTCGTCTCCCTGAATCCTAAGCCAGCCGTTAAGTCCCAGGACGCTTCCTATTGCACCAACCGTTGCAATGCAGGGAACTATAACGCCGCGAAGGCTCCGCATAAAGATAATAAGGCAGGCAATCATTACAAGAAAGCCAATGCCTATTCTTGTGCCTATTTCTTTTTTGGTAACTTCCTCCTCTTCGTATTCGGTGTAGCTTAGTCCTGTTGGCTTTATGGTGAATTTTTCCGACTGGAATTCCGGGCTGGTAAAAATAGCCCTGGCAGGCGGAACAATTTTATGCATGGCCTGGGTCATTGGCTCGCTGTAGTTTTCCAGCTGCAGAACAATCCATGTTTCCTTTGCATCGTCGCTTACCAGATTGTTCACGAGTGATTCCCTGCTGAGTATGTATTTTTTCTTTTCCGCAATTTCCTGGTCGGAATAATTGTTTTCGCAAAAGTCTTCGAGTGGGCTTACAATTTCAAAGCCTTCCTCGTTTCCCTGGGGAATTGAAAGTTCTGTTAGCGATGTGACGGATTTTGCATATGGCACTTCCGCTTCCAGCCTCTTTCCAATCTTGTCTATTGCTTCAAGAACTTCACGGTCAAAAACATCGTCCGCCTCTATAAGGGCCATAACGCTGTCATCCGCTCCGAACATGTCCTCAAATTTGTCCTGGGCAATCTTGATATTGTCCCAGTCGTCAAACCATTCTTCTTCGCTGCTTGAAAGGTCCAGGTTTCTAAGTCCAATGCAGCAGAAGACTGTTACTGCAAAAATGAGGATCAGAAAAATCCATCTGTGCTTAAGCTGGAATTCTCCAAGCCTTCGGAAGAAGTTGTTTAGTTTTTGAATTTTCACTTTTTTCCTCCTGTTGATTTTTTATATTAGTCATGGCTAACAATTTTTTTTTGTTACCTATTTCTAACATAACAATGTTATGTTTGTCAAGTGCTTTTTTCAGTTTTTTTGTACAGCATTTTAAGCCTACGCCCGATTGTAGCGGCGCGGGGTTGCCTGCAACCCCATGCGGTCACGCCGAAGGCGGGACTGAAACCGCGGAAAGCGGGGTGGAAGGAAAAATTGGCCGGGCATGTAGTGACCGGACACAGTGGAAGATGGCCTTTCGTCCAGAGTCAAAAAAAATTGAGTCAGATATTTTGGTCAAATAGAGTGCACCAGCCACCGACAAGGTAGTGCATTACGGAGGGGAGGTGTTTTTCCGCTTCCTTGAAGGAAGGAATGTTTAGGACTATGTTTACAAAGCAGTTTATCTGGGAGTTTGAAACCATGCGGAGTACGAAGGGCTTTATCTTTTTTTTGCCGTGGGATTTGCAGTAGCTGTCCGCGATTGATTTTAGGTGCTTGTAGTTCCAGTCAACAAAGGAGTTTACGCAGCCTTCCCATTTTGTTCCCTGGGACTTTTGCACGATGAGAATGAATTCGTCGTAATGGGAATAGAGGTAGCGGAAGATTGCAAGTGCCGTTGAAAGGTCGCCTTTTGCGCTGTCCTTTTTGTTTGCCTCGTGAACGAGTGTCTGCATGAGGACCGGGCCGCTGCAGCTAAGAAGGGAATCTTCGTGCTTGAAGTGTTCCGCCAAAATCTGCGTGGCATGGTCAATTACCGGCTTTACGATTGAATCAAAGAGGTCTTCCTTGTCGTGGAAAAAAAAGTAAAGGGCACCAGTGGTAACCCCTGCATTCCTGCATATTGTGCGGAGGGATGCCTTTAAAAATCCATTCTGCATGAATTCTTTTTTTGCGGCTTCCAGTAATTTTTCTTTTGTTGAACCATCAGAAATTTTTTGCGGCATGGTTAAAAGATAATACCCTTGCTAAAAAAAATCAAGGCAGAATTTTGCAGCCACATGAATTTAACAGTCAGAAGAATTTAGCAGCCGGAGCTTCGGATCCATTTTTCGTCAAAGAGTGCCCAGGCGTTGTCTTTTATAAGGGCATTTCCTGTGCGGAAGGATTTTATGCTTAAGGGGAATTTTTTGCTTTCTGCAAGCTCCTTTGGAAGAGTGAAATCACATGCATCTGTACCTGTGCCTGTCTTTTGGATTTTTGCGAATGCAATTTTAAATTCGAATGTCCTGCTTTCCTTTTCCAAATCCGTTTCTATGAAGAAGGGAAAGAAAAATTCCTCTTGCCCTGGGATGCAGCTTTCTGTAAATGACGCTTTGCCGATGAATGCCTTTTTTACTGAGCGGCTCTTAAAAATTGAATTGAATTGGTCATCGGAAATTGAATCTTCTGCAAAGGCCCAGAGTGGGAAGCTTGGGAACAGCGATATGCCTTTGCCAAGGTTTTCCCGGTTGAAGTTTTCTATAAATGCCCTTGCGTAGTTGCAGATAAAAAGTTCGTTGTCCTTTTGAAGCGCTATTACATTCATCATGTAAAAAACTATAGAGTAAATTCAAAAAAAAGTGTAGTATGTTGCCATGAATAAAATTACAAAAACTCTTCTTGTTGGATCTTTTGCAGTTATGGCACTTTGCCTTTTAATTTTTTGCTTGGGGATTGCAGGTACTTCTTCTGCAAGATTCCATGGCTCTATGGAAATAAACGGTGAGCATTTTATTCCCCTGAACAAAAACGCCCAGTCGGCAGAAGTAAGCTCTTCTTCCAAGCCGTACATGTTTTATAAATTTACCGCCAAGCAAAAAGATTTTATTGCTGAATTCAAGAGGCAGAAGGGGAGTGCGGCCTTGCAAGTTCTTATAGAATCTACCGCTACAAAAAAGAAATCTGATGACGGCCGCTTTGAATTTGGCTTTTTGTATGAAGATGATTTTCTTTCCGAGACTGAGCTGTGCCCTGAACTAAAGGCAAGGAATTCTGTAAAGGGAAAATTTGAAAGCCTTGTGGAAAATAAAATTCGGCTTTTGTTCTGCATTGGAAAAGATGCAGCCCTTCCTTCCGGCTTTTATCTTTACGGTAGCGATGCATTTTCTTTGGGAGAGGTAAAACTTGCCGAGGCAAAAATTGGCTGGTCAAAATTTTCTGAAGTGCAGGAAAACATTCCCCTCTTTGCATTTGGCCCCGACGGCGGTTTTGTGGACTCATCATTTTTGGCTGTAGATTTTTCTTCTGCAGGGAAAGTCTTTGCAAACGCCAATTCTTTAGGCACGCTGCTTCCCAAGGTGGAACTCCAGTTTGCTCCGATAGAGGATGTGGGAAGCCCGGACAATCCAGTTACCTTTCATCTTAGGGCTGGAAACGAAATCTTAAAAGTGATAAGGGCAAAGAAGCTTCCCCGCATGGTAATCCAGTGCTCGTCTTTGCAGGAGCCATTTTCTTCTTACGAGTTTATCCGCGGCTCAGACATGCTGCTTTCTGTTTTTATGAGCGCAAACGATGTGTCTCTTTTGCCAAGCAATGGCATTGTGCTTAGGGGTTTGCCAACAGACTTGGGGCTTGTTACGGACTGGCCGCAGTATAACTGGAGACGTAGCGATTACGAACTTTACGAGTGGGCAGAATTTCCCGGGATAATATTTTTTGACTTTGCAAATTCAAAGATACAGGACCAGTTCTTTACCCGCCTTGCTTACTTTGTGGAAAAGGAAGGATACAAGGGAACATTTGTAGACGATGATTTTATTTTGAACAAGCACGGTTACAATGCCCACGACTACGGTGCTGCGAGCCTTGCCAAATTCTTTACGCAAGCGGAAAGGCAAAAGGTAAAACTTAACGACTACGAGCGCCTCCTAAAAAAAGTGCTCTTGGCAAATTCCATAATTGTGCAAAGGGATGACGGAACTTTTGCGGAAGGAAGCGGTGCCGTTGTTTCTATGAGCAGGTCTTCTACGCCTGAGCTTAGAAAAAAATTCTTGGCCCACGAATGTTGGCACGGAATCTATTTTACAAATGCCCCCTTCCGAAACCTTATTGCCGGGCTGCACAAAAAATTTAATCCACAGGCAAGGGAATTCCTAGAAGTCTACTGGGCAAACAATCCCAACCTGCACTACGACCGCAGCGATGACTTTCTTATGAAAAATGAATTCATGGCCTACATGCTGCAGCAGGATCCCGCCGAAGCAAAAAAATATTTTATGGGCTGGGCTCGTAACAGCTTTATGCCCCGCATTGCGCCCAAGCTTTGCGAATACGTCGTGGGAAACGATGCGGAAGATTTTGTCTCCATGTCCTATTTGCTGGACTCCTGGACCTTTGAAAACTGGGGGCTGGGTGCTGGCCGTGTCTCTCTGATTCTTCGCTAGCTTTGTCAAAAAGATTTTGCGGCAGTTTTTTATGCAAGGGGCTTTCCGCCCTTCGCCTATTCGGCTCATACCGCCTGCGGCGGTACTGCGGGGCTCCAATCCCTGCCGTGCTTCCATTTTTTACAAACATGGCGGCGGCAAAGGGGGTGTTCTTATGGGTCTTCCCTGTCGTGCTAAGAGTCTGTTACGAATGCATCTTTTACTTGATAATACGTAAGAATGCGTATAATATAATAGTCACGAAATAAACCATGCGGCGAATTTCTAAAATAAGCCGGGCTTTCTTAGATTGCGGATTTGCTGCAGAACATGTTTTTATTTATTGGGGGCTTTTATGAAATATACTTATCCTGTTATTTTTGAACCTGCAGAAGAAGGTGGCTTTATTGTTTCTGTTCCAGATGTTTCTGGTTGTTTTACAGATGGTGAAACTATGACAGAAGCAATGGAGATGGCAAAGGATGCTCTTGAAATGATGCTTGTTCATTATGAAGATAATAAAATGCCAATTCCCCCAGCCAGTGATATAAAATCAATCAAAACTGATTTTATAGTTTCTTATGTCCTTGCCGATACTGACGAATGGCGCAAACAATTTGATAACCGCGCCGTAAAGAAAAATTGCACAATTCCCGCATGGCTTAATTATAAAGCAGAAAAGGCAAGCATCAATTTTTCACAAGTTTTGCAAGACGCGCTTAAAAAGATTCTTGGTGTATCAGAACCGTCTTCTGCTGCTATTGCTTGATTCTTTTCTGTTTGTAGTTTCATCCAATTTTTTTAAGTTCTCCCACACTTTGCAAAAGTTCAAAAAAATCATTCTGGAAGTCAAAGTCAACTAAATCAACCGGCATTTTTAAAGCTTCTTCCAAATCGGAATGCATTCGGAAAAACAAGCGCGGAGGTAATCCTTTTACGCCCAAGTCAACATCAGAGCCAGAATGTGCATGCCCTGTTGCCTGGGAGCCGAACAAAAATACATCCGTGCATCCCGCATCTTTGAGTAGACTTGCCGTTTTTGAAAGTTGTGCCTCTGTTACCATGGGGAATATTATAGCATAAGCGGTTAAAAATTGATAGGGTGGGCTTGTGGTTATGTGAGTCCAAATTTTCATCGTACCAAATAAAGCAAGTCAACGTACCAAATAAAATTTTCATCGTACCAGATAAAAAAAAGCAACCTACGCCGCCATGGAGCCCCGGCAGTACCGACCGCAGGGCGGTATGAGCGAATAGCGAAGGGCGGAACGGCGGTGGCGCATAGGCATGGGTGTCGGGTTAGTCAATGCGTGAATGGTAGAGCGGAGGCAGAATCGTCCATCTAGGCTGTAACAAATACCTTGTATAGCCATTGAAAACAATTAGTTTTTGCATTATAGTCTAATCGAAAAATATGTAGAATTCTACAAAAAAGGAGATTAGACTGAATGGAGCGCCCCAAGTACCTTAATCAGCTGGCGAATGCAAAATGGAACGGTTTTCCAAAAATAATCACAGGTGTACGGCGCTGTGGAAAGTCATTCCTATTGAAAGAGCTTTTTTATAATAACCTTCTTTCGCTGGGGGTAAAGAAGAAGAACATCGTGACGCTTGAACTTGATGATGCAAAAAATGCAAAGTACAGAAATCCTCTTGCATTGAATGAGCATATACTGAATATTTGTTCAAATAAGAAGCAGCGGTTTTATGTATTTCTTGATGAGATTCAGAGGGTATATACTATTGTAAATCCAGAGCTTGCGGACGGCAAAATTATTCTTGCAAAAGAAGGTGACAGTGAAGTGATTTCCTTTGTTGATGTTGTGCTGGGGCTTTCCCATGAATCCAACATTGATTTGTATGTTACCGGTTCAAATTCAAAAATGCTTTCAAGTGATATTGTTACTGAATTTAGGGATAAGGCTACGGAGATTCACATGGGGCCCCTTTCTTTTTCTGAGATATATGAGCATAACTTGACTTTGCCGGAGAATCAAAAGAAAGAAAAGCAAGACCTGTTTTATGAATATATGCGCTATGGGGGAATGCCGCTTGCTATGCAAAAAGAGCCCTCGGAAAAAGAATCTTATCTAAAGGAACTTTTTAAAACTACTTATTTTAAGGACATAATAGAACGAAACAAAATACGTAAGTCAGAGGCATTGGATGAACTGTGTACGATTCTTGCTGATTGTACGGGAGAGTTTTTGAATGCAGAGAAGATTGCAAATACTTTTGTGTCACGGCGGCATGAGAAAATTGACAAGGAAACAGTTTCTGCTTATGTCAATGCTTTTTTGGATGCATTCATTGTAGCAGAGGCTAGGCGTTATGATTTAAAGGGGCGAAATATCATAAATTCTGTACGCAAGTATTATTTTTGCGATACGGGTCTAAGGAATTCGCGCCTTGATTTTATGTATTCTGATGAGGGGCATTTGCTTGAAAATGTGGTTTACAATGAGCTAATTTATAATGGCTATAATGTGAATGTAGGAACCTTTGATTCTGTTGAAAAGGATGTTCAGGGAAAAAGTGTGCGGAAAAGCTATGAAGTTGATTTTATGGCTACAAAAGGAAGTGAGAAAATATACCTTCAAATTGCGGATAATATTTCTGATTCAGAAACTAAAAAGAGGGAAATTCGTCCCTTTGTTTTGCTGAATGATCAAATAAAAAAGATGATTGTGATAAACAGGCCTGTAAAGGAGATGCAGGATGAAAAAGGTTTTACCGTTATCGGTGTAGTTGAGTTTTTATTGAGGCTGGCGGATGGCTTTTAATTATTATAAGGGCGTAGAGGCGTATTGAATATTTTTATCGTGCCAAATAAAAAACACCAGTGGCTTGCATGGCAGGCACTGATGTTTTTGAAAGAGTGTAGATAAAGGTTTTTTACTTCACGGTTAGTTATCGAGAGTATATGTACGTCCATCGATTGTAAACGAATTTTCGGTGTAAATTGATGCTATGTAACGGTTAGACCACCCTGAATCCTCAGTCTTAATTAAAAAATGAAGTCCGTCTTCTTCTATAGTATATCTTTTTAGATGTCGATAACAATTAGAACCGTCAACGGTGTTATACCAGCCCCCATCGCTTTCGAGGCATAACCAATGAGTATGTCCACTTTGGTCATCATAATATTCATACAATCCTTCTTCCATTCCGCCAAACTCGTGGCCGTAACCGCTGTCATCGGTATATCTGTCATAATCATAATCCCCGCCTCCACCACCACCATCACCTCCACAGGATGTAGCGAAGAGCGTGGCTATGGCGACTGCGATAAAGACGATTACCATGCGAAACTTCATTTTTTACCTCCTTTACCTTGACCTGGTGCATGACCTTTTGACGGCGGATTGTTTCCCCTGTTGCCTCCGCTTGGGCTTCCTGTTGTGGAAGGCATTCTTCCACCTTCTCCAATGTAGGGGTTTCCAGGTCTTACTGTTGTCTTTGCCATATTTTCCTCCGATGTTATTGTTTTGCCGAAGCCGAGCATTGCTAGGCTTCGGCAAAAGGGCTCTGTCAAGCCCTTTTATGTAGTGTACACTACACAAAAATCAAGCTACGCCGCCATGGAGCCCCGGCAGTACCGGCCGCAGGGCGGTATGAGCGTTAGCGAAGGGCGGAACGGCGGTGGCGCATAGGCATGGGTGTCGAGTTAGCCGATGCGTGAATGGTAGAGCGGAGGCAGTATCGTCCATAAAATGGAAAGATTGACTTATTTTGCCTTACGATATAAAATTAGGGAATATATTTTTTACGAGGTGTTTTTATGGCTAAGAAATCAGACAATGCCACGAAAGGTTCAGCGAAGGCTCCGCACCGCTCGCTGTTTTATGCAATGGGGTACACGGACGAAGAACTTGAGCGCCCGCTTGTAGGCGTTTGCTGCGCAAAGAACGAAATTATTCCAGGCCACATTGAACTTGACCGCATTGCCTCTGCCGTAAAGACGGGAGTGAGCATGGCTGGCGGCACTCCTATTGAATTCCCTGCAATCGGTGTTTGCGACGGTATTGCTATGGGACACGAGGGAATGAAGTATTCGCTTGTAACGCGCGAGCTTATTGCTGACTCAATTGAGTGTATGGCAAAGGCACACGCTTTTGACGCTCTTGTTATGATTCCAAACTGCGACAAGATTGTTCCGGGTATGCTTATGGCGGCTGCACGTCTTAACCTGCCGACTGTTTTTGTTTCTGGTGGAGCTATGATGCCGGGTCACCTTCCTGCTAAGGAGGAGGGCAATCCTTATTCAGACAAGAATCTTTCGCTTACCGATATGTTCGAGGCGGTTGGTGGTCTTGCTGCCGGTAAGATTACGGAAGCCCAGCTTTGCGAGATGGAGCATTATGCTTGCCCTGGTTGCGGTTCATGTTCTGGTATGTTCACTGCAAATTCAATGAACTGCCTTACAGAGGTGCTTGGTCTTGGTCTTCCTGGAAACGGAACAATTCCTGCTACTACAGGCCGCCGCATTGCCCTTGCAAAGCATGCCGGTATGCAGGTTATGGAAATGTACAAGAAGGGTATTACTGCCCGCAGCATGATGACTGCCGACTCTTTCCGCAACGCCCTTGCCGCAGACATGGCTTTGGGATGTTCTAGCAACACTATGCTTCACGTTCCTGCTATTGCACACGAAGCTGGGGTTGCGATTGACCTTCACGAGGTTAACGAAATTTCTAGCCGCACTCCAAACCTTTGCCACCTTGCTCCTGCCGGCCACACATTCATTTGTGAGCTTGACGATGCGGGTGGTGTTCAGGCTGTGCTTGCAGAGCTTGCAAAGAAGAACCTTATCAAGACAGACCTTATTACCGTAACAGGAAAGACTATTGCGGAAAACATCAAGGGTGTGCGAAACCGCAACCCGGAAATTCTCCGCCCGATAGAAAATCCATTCAGCCCAAACGGTGGTATTGCCATTCTCTTTGGAAACCTTGCGCCTAACGGTACTGTTGTAAAGAGAAGCGCATGTGCAAAGGAGCTTATGCACCACACAGGTCCGGCTCGTGTCTTTAACGACGAAAACGAGGCCATGGAAGCTGTTCAGGGAAGAAAGATTAAGAGCGGGGACGTTGTTGTTATCCGCTACGAAGGCCCCCGCGGTGGTCCTGGAATGAGGGAAATGCTTGCGGTTACAGCAGCCCTTGCCGGTCAGGGTATGGACAAGGAAGTTGCCCTTATTACCGACGGACGCTTTAGCGGTGCAACTCGTGGCGCATCACTTGGACACTGTTCACCGGAAGCAGCAGACGGTGGTCCGATTGCCCTTGTTCAGGAAGGCGACATGATTACGCTCGACATGGACAATTACAAGATTCACCTTGAAGTTAGCGATGAAGAGCTTGCCAAGCGCAAGGCTGCATGGGTTTGCCCTGAGCCAAAGGTAAAGACAGGCTATCTTGCACGCTACGCAAAGCTTGTTTCTTCCGCAGACAAGGGTGCTATTCTTCAGTAGTTTTTGGAGCGGGTTGCTTTCTGAACTGTGTCTGTGGGCTACGCCCCCAGCCAGTTGCATTTGGTACCCGCTTTCCAGGGCTTGCCCGCTTACGCGCGCGGCCCGTCCTTGCGGCCGGTCGCCTTCGGCCCCTTCCAATCGGGGCTAGGCTTGGTTGGTCTTGTCAGGGACAGAAAGTATACGGTTTTAAAACATCTGGAATCTTTAAAAACATAAAGCCGGTTTCGTAAACAAAATGTTTTTGAAACCGGCTATTCTTTTTTTACTTTATTTCTACAACCCAGCCTTCTGGTGCTTTTTCCGTACCCATCTGGATTCCGGTAAGGGTTTCGCGGAGCTTTGTAAGAACAGGGCCTCCTTTTTCCATTCCAGACGGAAGCATTATCTGTTCGCCGTGGTCGTCAATTTCTCCGATTGGGGAAATAACTGCCGCTGTGCCGCAGAGACCACATTCAACAAAATCCTTAAGCTCGCTCTTGTTTATCTTGCGCTCTTCCACTTCCATGTGCAGGTATTCTTTTGCAACATGAATCAAGGAACGGCGTGTTATTGAAGGAAGTATTGAGTTTGACTTTGGCGTTACAAGCTTTCCGTCTTTTGTAACAAAGAGGATGTTTGCGCCGCCAGTTTCTTCAATATATGTGTGGCTTGCCGGGTCTGTGTACATGTTTTCTGCATAGCCGCATTTGTGTGCGTCCACAATGTTGTGAAGGCTCATTGCGTAGTTAAGGCCTGCCTTGATGTCCCCCGTTCCGTGCGGGGCTGCGCGGTCAAGGTCTGAGATGCGAACCTTGATTGGTTTTACGCCACCCTTAAAGTATGGGCCTACCGGTGTAACAAGAATGCGGAACTGGTATTCGTCTGCCGGCTTTACGCCAATAACGGCGCTTGAACCGAACATGTATGGGCGGATGTAGAGTGTTGCTCCACTGCCGTAAGGAGGAACGTATTCAATGTTTGCTTTTACAGTGTCAATGACAGCCTGGACAAAGCGGTCTTCCGGGAATACCGGCATTTCAAGGCGGCGGCATGAGTCTGCCATACGGGAAGCGTTCAGGTCCGGGCGGAAGCATACGATTTTTCCGTCCTTGGTTGTGTAGGCCTTGAGCCCTTCAAAACAAGTCTGTGCGTACTGGAGGACACCTGCACATTCAGAGATGGTGATGGAGTGGTCCGTTGTAAGGGTTCCTGAATCCCATGCTCCGTTCTTGTAGTTTGCAACAAAAGATTTGTTGGTCTCCATGTAGCCAAAGGGAAGTGAAGCCCAGTCCAATTGTTTTGCCATTTTTTTATCTCCTGTAAAAATAGATTGTACGTCGGGCGTAAATCTTTTTGTCCGGCACTTATAATAAGCAATTTTATTGTAGTGTTTTTGTGGCTGTTAATCAAGACTGGAGAGTTTTTTAGATAAAATGAGTTTTCAAGGGAGTTCCCTTGAACCCCGGTCTTGGAGGGGGAAAACCAGCTCAAAGTCCGAAGCCCGCCGTTTTTCCACCTCCAAACCTCCCCCTTTCCCTGGGCACGGCTTAGGGGATTTCCCCTAAGAACCCCAGACTTTTACAAACAGTTTTGATGAGAACATTTCTTTCTTTGTGTGCGCAGAAATCAAAATGAGTTAGCGGATTCCGACTGGCAGCGCAGCGGCAAGCCGTGTCGGAAAAAATCAAGGAATTTTCCCTAAGGGATCTCTTTTTGCTTTTTTCTACGTTCCGCTATT
Source organism: Treponema sp. UBA6988 (assembly GCA_002448445.1). Lineage (GTDB taxonomy): Bacteria > Spirochaetota > Spirochaetia > Treponematales > Treponemataceae > Treponema_D. Next base: position 3,679 of record DJYC01000097.1, on the reverse strand, counting down.
TCATTTTGATAGTTGGTTCTGTGGGGTTCTTGGGGCGTTAGCCCTAAGCCGTGCCCTAAAAGGTGGGGTGGTTTGGAGGGGAGGGAACGTAGGTGCTGCGCACCTGCACGGGCACAGTTCGGACTCTGAGCGGGTCCTTCCCCTCCAAATTTGGGGTTCAAGGGAACTCCCTTGAAAAAATTAAAGGCGGGATGCAATCTCGTCTATGTATTCCCAGCTGTTTACGATTTTCTTTGGGGCTGGGGATGCAAGCTTGGCAAGGTCGCCTGTCATGATGCCGTCTTCGATTGTGCCGAGGGTAGCTTTTTCCAGCTTGTGGGCAAAGTCTGCAAGTTCCGGTGTGCCGTCAAGTTCTGCGCGCTTGGCAAGTGCACCCGTCCAGGCAAAGATTGTTGCCACAGGGTTTGTGGAAGTCTTTTCGCCCTTGAGGTAGCGGTAGTAGTGCTTCTGGACGGTTCCGTGGCTTGCTTCGTATTCGAATTCTCCGCCGGGGCAGACAAGGACGGACGTCATCATTGCAAGGCTTCCGCATGCAGATGCAATCATGTCGCTCATTACGTCGCCGTCGTAGTTCTTGCATGCCCAGAGGAAGCCGCCTTCGCTCTTTACGACGCGGGCTACTGCATCGTCGATGAGGGTGTAGAAGTATTCAAGGCCTGCCTTTTCGAACTTGTCCTTGTATTCTTGGTCGAAAACTTTCTGCATGATTGCCTTGAAGTTTCCGTCGTAGGTCTTTGAGATTGTGTCCTTTGCACCGAACCACACGCTGATTTTCTGGTCGAGTGCGTAGTTGAAGCAGCAGCGGGCAAAGTTTTCGATTGATGCGTCAAGGTTGTGGATTCCCTGGATGATTCCAGGCCCCTTCATTTCCATGATGGTCTTGCGGATTTCCTTTCCGTCTGCTCCTGTAAAGACCAGTTCTGCTTTTCCAGCTCCGGGTGTCTTTATTTCGCAGTTCTTGTATACGTCGCCGTATGCGTGGCGTCCCAAGGTGATTGGCTTTTTCCAGCAGCTTACGGTTCCCTTGATGTTGTTTACGAATATTGGAGTGCGGAATACTGTTCCGTCAAGCTCTCCGCGGAGGATTCCGTTGGGGGAGGGGGTAAGGTGGGTAAGCTTGTATTCTTCCACGCGGGCCTGGTTGCTTGTGATTGTTGCGCACTTTACGCCTACACCCAGCCTCTTGATTGCGGCGGCTGCTTCGTATGTTACCTTGTCGTCTGTTTTGTCGCGCTCTGTGATGCTGAGGTCGAAGTATTCAGTCTTTAGGTCGATGTATGGAAGAAGGAGCTTGTCCTTTATGAGCTTCCATAAAATACGCGTCATCTCATCGCCGTCAAGTTCGGCAATGGCATTCTTCATCTGAATTTTGGCCATCTGTTTCTCCTAAAATATATGCTCTTTTTTAGCCCGCCCTTTGCAAAGCGGACTTATCTTTCTTGAAATAAAGCCTAGCCCCGATTGGAAGGGCGATCGGTTAAAAATTGCCTCCATGCAATTTTTAACCTATAGTTTTCCTGCGGAAAACTACGCAATTTCATTTGTTACGAAACGATGCGCCCTCCATGGCGCTGCATGTTTGTAACTGGAACCCTGGAAAGCGGATTAGCACAAGGCCTATGCTCCGTATTAAAGAAATCACCTGAATGCGATTTCTCTTACTAAAAGCTAGTTCCCTTTAGGCAGGAATTTCCTGCGTAGTCAAGGTCGGTCAGGATTTCCGTGTGGTCTGGGAAGACTGCTACAGTGTGCTCTTCATGACAGCTCCAGCTTCCGTCCGCGGTGATTACTGTCCATTCGCTTTCTTCGTCGCCTGTGATTACGTCTGCAGTTCCCTCGTTAATCATGGGTTCTATTGCAAGTACCATGCCTGCCTGTATGCGGGGGTTGCGTTCGTGGCTTGGGCAGTTGGGGATGCTGGGGTCTTCGTGCACGTCAAGGCCTACTCCGTGACCGCAGTAGTCATATACGACTCCGTATCCGTTCTGCTCGTAGGCAACGTGGTAGACTGCCTTTGAGATGTCGCTTATCCTGTTGCCGGTGTGGCATGCGGCTATTCCTTCCTGCAGGGCTTCCCTTGTTACCCTTACAAGCTTTCTGTGGGCGGGCTTTACGTTTCCAACCTGAACCGTGTGGCAGCTGTCGGAGATGTAGCCGTTAAGGTTTATGCCTATGTCCAGCGAGACAAGGTCTCCGTCCCTTATGATTGTTTTTTTTGACGGGATTCCGTGGATTACGTGGTCGTTTACGCTTATGCATGCGCAGCCGGGGAATCCTTCCGAATACCATGCAGGTGTTCCGCCGTGCTTGCGTACGAATTCCACGCACCAGTCGTCAATTTCCTTTGTACTTACTCCGGGCTTTACGCGGGGAATAATTTCGTTGAACAAGTCTGCCAGTTCGTGGCAGCTTTTTCTGATGCCTTCAATTTGTGAATCATTCTTTAGCCTAATCATATATATACTTCCTTAATTTGTTCCTTTTTTAGTTTGCCTTGCACCTGCTGACATGCCCCTGTGCTTAGCCTGCCTGCTGCAAAACCGCTATGGCTTCCTCGCGACAGATGGCGGCTGTTTTTCTGTCGCCAATGTTTTCGTAGGCATCCGCCATCTTGTTAAGAAAAAAGGCGTCGTCGTTCTTGCCTAGCCTAAGGTCCAGTGCCCTTTCCCAAGCGTCTATGGCTAGTTCGTCGCTTACGTTCTGTTCGATGTTGTTGCGCAGTACGTGCCTTGCAAGCGACTGTACTTCTTCAAAGAAGAACTTGAAGTAGTTGTAGTTGAACTCCATCTTCATAATCTGTTCAAGCAGGATTACCGCATCGTAGTATTCCTGCCGCATTACAAGCTCTTCTGCAAGAATGAAGCCGTAGTCCATGAAGTCTTCCTTTGTGAACCAGTGCTGCAGCTTGAATGTTGGGCGCTCCATGTTCATCTTCTTGAATTCTGCAACGGCATCGTCTTCGCGCGAATGGATAAGGTCAAAGAATATTAGTTTTGCGTAACATTCGTCGTCTGCCTGTTCCAGAAGCCATGTGCGGTAGTCAAAGGTTCCGCCGCTTGTCCTAAAGTGGGGGCCGTTCTTGCTCCACTTGTATTTTTCGTCGAACAGTGAGCGCGCCTTTGCGTCTGACAGTGTTTCGTATGCTTCCACAAGTTGGCGGAAAGCTTCGCTGTCTGAGTGCGAAAGGTCCGGGTGAAGTATCTTTGCCTTTTGCCTGTAGGCCCGCCTTATTTCCGCAGCGCTTGCGGTGTGGGGGACGCCTAGGATTTTGTAACAGTCGCGCATTTTTTTCCGCACTACTATAGCAAAAAAAACGCTTTTGTTCTAGTGCGTAAAAGGGGGTGTTTCACAGCTAAAAATCAACTCAGCTAAAGGTGAGACTCGGCACTGGATAGTTCCTGAATTGAATACCGAGGCTGTTTCCTACAATGGAACGGCACGGCCGGCATTCACCATAGACGCAACATACGATATGTCCCAAGATAATGTGATAAGATTCAAGGGTGCTGTTTTGGAAATAGTAAGTTACAATAATCAAAACATAAAGTACAAAGTTATTTCAGGATTTAAAAAATAAATACATTTGATTTTTGATTCACTGTTTGTCGAATTTGTTAAAACCAACCTACGCCGCCGTGTAGGGGCCCGCCTTAGGCGGGTTGCGAAGCAATGGAGCGGG
>DJYC01000007.1:7238-8140 GCA_002448445.1 Treponema sp. UBA6988 | reverse complement strand
TCCTTCCCTTGGTTGTCAAACATCTTTTTGAGTACCGCGCCTTTCGTTGCGGTGAGTATGAATATATACCCTATGCGAAAAAGTGTCAAGGGTATTTTTCTTTTTTTTTGGATTTTTTTGATTTTTTTCTCTGGCGGAGGTTTTGTTTGCGGACAGAGGCGCGGCAAAGTGATGGCTGGTTATGGGAATGACAGTTTTGCTGTGCGGGTGGTTTCGAGAGCCCTGGCCACCGCGAATGGAAGCGGACGCCGGAAGTGCACTAAAATGCGACGAATAGATAAACCTACTAACACACATCCAAATGCCGTACAACCGACAACTTGACTTGACAGGGGGGGGGTGATGTAGAATGAATTCTATAACACCGTTTTCGGTGCATAATTCAACAATCAAGAGGATAAAGGAATGGCAAACGTTAAGCATGAAGAAGAAACTAAAATTGTTAGGACGATGGATGAATTAAAAGAAGCAGCACATGAAAGATATGGTAAGATTATACCTGAAGGAAATCTAAAGGAAGAACTTGAAAAAAAAGTAACGAATAATAACAAGGGAAATACCGCATCTAATATTGCGTTGGTTGCGGGACTGTTTGCCTGGCCGGTTCTTATAGCTGGAGCAGTAGGAAAAGTGCTTACCGCTGACCTGAAGAGATATTCTGTACATAATGAATCAGGAAAAACTGTCTTTGTTTTGAAAAAAGGTTAGTAGTTAAAATGCGTTTACAGGAGAGATTATTCTTGCATGGTTAAGTTACATTGAGTTTAGCAATCCCCCAGGGAATATTACCTGGGGGATTATTATATTGGGCACCCTTCGACAGGCTCAGGGGACCGTTGGGCGGAGGTTTTGTTTGCATATTAATACACGGCAGGCACTGGAGGGGCGGGCGAAAGCCCGTT
>DJYC01000007.1:0-7146 GCA_002448445.1 Treponema sp. UBA6988 | reverse complement strand
ATGGAGCCGGGAGGCGGAACCCCGCAAGCGCCACACACAGGGCACAAGTCCTTCTTTTGGGACGCTTGTGTTTTGCAGACAAAAGCGCCGCAAGAAAAGAAGAGAATTCAGCTGCTAAACCGAGAACTGGTCCACCTGGCTTCCGATGTTGCCTATGGATTTTTCTACGATTTGGGAGATGGACGTGAGGGTGCTGCCGGTCTCGCTGATTTTTGACGCGCTTTTTGACATTTCTTCCATGGAGTTGCGCATGGATGCCGCGTGGGCCTTTAGGGCGTTTACTTCATCCATGACTGCACGGCTTTCGTCGCTCATTTTTTGGGAGGCTGACTGTACGCTGTAGGTGCTTTCGTTCATGTCGCGCAGTGAATCCGTAATCTGGGATGAACCTATCTGCTGCTCGCTCATTGCAAACTTTATCTGCTGCACGAGTCCGTCGGTCTCGCGTATTTCTTCTGCAAGGCGGGCATAGCCAATTACGCCCTTCTGGGTAGAAGAAACGACGCCCGCAATTGTATCCTGAATGCGCTTTAGCTGGTCACCGATTGTCTTTGACTGGGCGGAAGAGGTTTCCGAAAGCTTACGGATTTCGTCCGCAACGACAGCAAAGCCTTTTCCTGCCTCACCAGCGTGGGCGGCTTCTATTGCAGCGTTCATGGCGAGGAGGTTCGTCTGCTCAGCGATGCTTGAGATTACGCTGTTTGCCTCGGTAAGCAGCTTTGACTGCTCGTCGATTTCCTTAATCTGCATCTGCAGGTCTTCTTGGGTCTTTGCACCGTTTTCCGCGTCACTTGCAAGAGTGCCGAAGGAAGCGACCATTTTTTCCACGGAGCGGTTCACTTCGCTTATGTTGCCAATCATTTCCTCTATTGCACTTGATGCCTGCTGCACAACGCCTGACTGGGTTTGCACAAGGCCTTCCAGTGAGTGCACGTTGGAGATAATTTCGCTCATGGTCTGGGCGGTCTGCTCCACGCTTGAGTTCTGCGAGGAGATATTGTCCTTTACGCCGCCAATTGCAGACGTAATCTGGGTGATTGCAGCCCCCGTGTCCTGGGTTCCTTTCTTGAGGGAGTCGCCCGCGGAAAGAAGGGCATTTTTGGAATGCTTCATGTTGGCAATGATGTCCTGAAGCTTCTGGCTAAAGGCATTGAATCCGTCCGCAACGCTTCCAACCTCGCTTATGGCCTTTACGTCTATGCGCTGCTTCAGGTCTGCCTTTCCAGCCGCCATCTGGTTGGAGAAGTCCACTATGCTGCCGCTTATCTTTTTGAGCGGGCTTATGGTCTTGCTGGTTACAAAAGCCGTAAGCAAGCCGATTATCACGGCCACGACAAGGTTTGTAAAGACAATCATCATTAGGGTGGCGTTAAAGCTCTTGTAGACCGTAAGAAGGGGACTGAAGGCCGCAATGGAATAGCCGGTCTTTGAGTTGGTAACGACTTCCGCCAGGTACTGCTTTCCGTTGATTTTTATCCTCTTGTTTTCCTGGGTAGAAGCAAGCAAATCGCCCAGGCCTTCTATGCCGATTTCGCTGATGTTCTTAAAATTGTTTTCTGGAGAGCCTGTGTCCGCAAGAACCGTTCCGTTCTTTTCCACCATCATAAGAAAGCAGTCCTCGCCAAGGTTCAGCAGGTTAAGCACTTTTGTAAGGGTTTCGAGGGAAACTTCTATGGAAGCATTCCCTATGAATTCATTGCCGCTGCCGTAGACGCTGCGGGTAAGCCCTACTACGGTTGTGCCGACAGTGGAAGCAAAGGCCTCCGTAAGTGCCACGCTGCCACCGCTGCTGCTAGCCTTTTCGTACCAGCCACGCTTTCTTGGATCGTAGCCGCCGTTCATGGAACCGTCAAAGTTTGTTGCGTAGCCGCCCCATTTGGTACCCATGTAAATCTCCGCAATGTCCGGGTCGTGGGAGGCAAAGCGCTTGGCAAGTACGCGGATTCTTTCTTCCACAGCACTCTTCTGGTAGCCCAAAATCTGGATTGAACCACTTTCACCCGCAAAAGAATGAACTGACTCGTCCGCAGCCCGGACCTCGGGGGATTCTGCAAACACGTTAAGCTCCACTTCCTTTGCATTAAAAAACATGTTGATTGAATCGGAAAACTCTGTCAGGGCAGTCTTTGCAGAACCGTAAAAGCTTTTAAGGCAGTCCTTGGAAAAAAAATAGCCGGCAATGTTGACAGAAATGGAAAGGACCACAAGAACGATGACGACCGACCCCGCGGTAAAAATTGTTGCAATCGAGATTGACTTCTTCCTCATCCGTAAAAATCTCCTATTCTGCGGAATAAGTTACAGCCATCCGCAAAAGCCAGATTTCACTTTTTTTATATCGGAAAAAAATTCCAGTCCCGAAAAGACACTTAAAATGTATCATAAAAACAAAGTTTTTGTAAATAAAAATTGGAGTAAAACTTGCAAATTTCCAAAGGCTTCTGGACGGTACTCTTGACGGCTCCACCATCCAGCTCCTTGGCTAACTCGGCTGAAAGTGCCAATGCGCCACCGCCCTTCCGGGGTTCCGGGGGCCCTACCCCTCCATTGCCTTTCGGCAACCCGCCTGCGGCGGGCCCCTCCACGGCGGCGTATGACCTGCCTTGAAAAAATCCATCCGTGGATTTTTTCAAGGATTGCAGAAGCGCGCTGCACTTCTGCATGTTGCTAACCCGCCATCCATGGCTCGGCAATTTTTTTCAAGTACGCGAAAATCCCTCCTTGGATTTTTTTTGAGTATCGAAGATTTGCAAACAAATCTCCAGGCTGCTAAGCCGCGCCTCCGTGCGCTTGGTACTTCATTTCAAGTACGAATCACCCTCCTTGGATTTGTGGCTTTTTCAAGTGCCAAAAAGCTCATGCCCGAGGCTTTCTGCACTGGTAAAATGGATTACCCTCATGCCAAGGGAGGCAGCCGCTTCGCAGTTTTCCCTGCGGTCATCAATAAAAACGGCATCTTTTGCACTGCACCCCTCTGCATCAAGTATTATCTTCCAGAACTCCGTGTCTGGCTTGGAGACCCCCATCTGGAAAGAGGCGTAAGTCTGGTCAAAGAGGGCGTAGTCTCCCCGCTCCACGTGGCTTGCATAATGGCTTTCCATTGTATTCGTTCCGCATACAACCCGGCTACCCCTTTCACGAAGCCTTTTGATTACTGAAGCCGTTCCCTGGTTAAGGTAAGGGTGAAAGAGAGCATGCCACCAGTCAGTCCTTGCGTGAATGCCGCTTCTGGATTCAAAAATACCCCAGAATTCCTTCACTCCAATTTCGCCGTTGCTTATGCGCAAAAGAAGGTCTCCATTTCCGTCAGAGCCGTCCATGCAAACCTTGCGAAAGCCCTCCCTGCCAAGTCCAATCTTTTCCCCGATTATCCGGCTTCCGTCCGCATCGTTTGTTACCACACCGCCCATGTCGAATATGTAAAGCATAAAAGCCCTCCGCAAATATGATTGTTTTCCATCCGCCTCTTTTGTACCATAAATTCATAAAAACATGCTATAGTACAAAAATGGACAAAGTTGAACTTCACGAATCAATTGCAAAAAATTCCCAGTTGACATTTGCAAGAAGCAGCGGCAAAGGCGGACAGAACGTCAACAAGGTGAACACGAAGGTCTGCCTCAAGCTCCCCCTGGCTGATCTTGGCGGCATTACGGAAGAAGAGAGGCTCAGACTAAAGGAAAAGCTTTCTGCAATCATAAATGCCCAAGGCTGCCTTGTAATCAGCGTAGACGAAGAACGCTCCCAGGAACTTAACCGCAAGATTGCCCTGTCACGAATAGAAAACAGGATTAGTCAGGCACTTGTCGCAGCAAAAAAGCGGAAACCAACAAAAGCAACCAGGGCCAGCAAGGAGAGAAAGCTAAAGCTAAAGCACATCCGTTCCCAAATCAAAATGAACCGTGCAAAGATTTTTTAAATTAAAGTGCGCCTTTAATGACAAAAACTTTTCAATATGCTATAGTAAAGGAAGAATGCGTTGAAGCAGCGCAAAAGTTGGCTTGTGCCGGCTAAGATTAAAAGAGGAGGTTCAGAGATGGATACTGCAGCAGACAACAATTCCCATTCCGACATATCCGGTCACGGCCACGTTCATTCGCGAGTCCTATGGCATATCTCTGAACATTCATGCCATAAAAATCATAAAGGCCGGTACGAAAGCGGTTCGTTGAACTGCAAGTCAATTTTTGAAAGCGGAGTTTTGACGCCCCTTCTTTAGAAGTGACTTTCCAAAAAGTCAAATCCTTACTCAAGGCGTTGAGACTCCATAAAAAGGGTTATCAACGTGAAAACAACATATCTAAAGCCTATCCTTGACTTGGAAGCCACAGGCGCAAGAATCAAGGCACTCATGAAGCAGCGGGGAATTACGCCCAGACAGCTGCAGGTTATACTCGACTTCCCCTATGTGCAGACAATCTACAACTGGTTCAGCGCAAAAAACATGCCTACGATTGACAACCTTGTAGTCCTTGCCCAGGTTCTCGGCGTAACAATTGACGACATTATCGTAACCCGCAAGGTCGAAATGGAAATAGGCGATGCTTACGGTGCGGAAGTTCTAAGCGCATGACATTCGGGATGGCAAGAAAGCCATGGAAGTCACAAAAGTGCAGCTCCCTAGTTTTAATGCCATCAATTTGCTATAATCACTTAAAGGTGAAGCATGAACATTTACGTTGATTTCGATGATTGCCTCTGTGAGACAGCGCGGTATTTTTCTGAGCTTATAAAAGGCATGTTTGGGCTGGACATTCCATACGAGAAAATAAAATATTTCAACCTGCAAAAATCATTTTCCCTTACGGATGAAGACTACGACAGGATGATGATTCACGCCCACCAGCCGCAAGTTCTCCTGTCATACGAGGAAACGCCCGGAGCCGCAAATGCAATCAAGGGCCTGCTGGGCAGGGGACACGATGTAAAAATCATAACAGGACGGCCAGTCAGCGCCTACGAGGCATCAAGGGAATGGCTTAACCGGCACGGACTCGAGCGGCTTCCATTATTCTGCCTGAACAAATATGGCCGCGACAATTTCATAAAGGGAAGCAGCTTCAATCTGGAACTCAAGGACTACTACAAGATGCATTTTGATTTTGCCGTGGAAGATTCCCCTCAGGCATTCAAGTTTTTTGAACACCTCCCGGATTTGAGAGTGATGGTTTTTGACCGCCCCTGGAACCGCGAATGTGAACTCCCTGGCCGCAACTACAAAAGATGCCCAGACTGGAAGACTATAGAAAACATAATCGAATCGGCAGCAAATTAGACAATCAGTGAATCTCAAACAGGATAATACACATCCACACTCATGTCCTTGTTGTAGACTTCGTATGCCCTATCAGCAAGTTTCATATTGTGACTTTCAGCATAATCTTTAATCAGGACATGTGCGTTTCCAACTTTTGAAAACCCGTCTTTGAAATTGACATGCAGGCAATTTTTTTCCCTAACCTCTATGGCCTCTTCACTTTTGCAATCGCTAACAGGAAGACAGGTCTTCATAGAAAAAGCAGCTTCATCCAAAAGATTTTCATAAATCACGAAATGGCTACCCGCCACTTTCATTCCTTTCCCCGCGACTTTTTCGTACAGTCTCCCGACTGACATTCCAAGGTTTTCAAGTTCAACATTTTCCGCAATGAAAAGGCAGCGGCAGGGCTCAAAACTTTTAATATCCGGCTCAAGTGCATCATGTTTTGAATTTTGTTTTTTTTCCAAAGAAATGAATTCCTTCACTTCTTTAAGGTGCAAATCCATCTCCTTTAGCTTGCTGCCTATGAGTTCTTTTTCATCTGCCTTGCCGTCAAGAATTTGCTTTATCTCAAAAAGAGAAAGTCCGATTTTTCTAAGCCCCTTTATTTTTTCGAGAGTTGCAAACTGGCTTTCATCATAATAGTGATAGCCGTTCTCACCATTAACCGCAGCGGGAACAAGCAATCCCTCTTCATCATAAAGACGGAGGGCTTTCCTGCCGACTTTTCCGACAACTGCAAACTGTCCGCGTGTATACATTATTTGCCCTCCTTGTCCCTTCTTACCCTGCCGAATGCTTTTACAAAACCAAGATGAAGGGGAAGTATCTTGTACAAAAAATAATCATCGTATTTCTTGTAGCCTTCTCTGTGATAAAAGTTTACCACCGCTTCGCATATCGATTCAATACAGTTTTGATTCAGCATGGCGCCCATTTCTTTCGATGCAAATCTAGGCATGCCAATATGACCGAACTTCCCCATTGCACCAAGCTGCTTCTTTTTGAAAATCATTTCTTTGTCAGTGATATTTGAATCCGGCAAATCCTTATAACCATTGCGGACAAGTTTTTCATCAATATCTAAAAGACAGGAAGTTTCTACCCAGCCTGCATGAAAATCATTGCCGTGTTCTTTTTCCGCCCGCTTCAATTCTTCCGGCGGCTCAACACCAGCCCCCATAAAAATGGAACCCATCGGAGAAATGGCGCAAATGCCATGCTTCTTGTTAATTTTTCGGACAGCCTTTGTTACGGCAATCTGATGCTCCGGGTCTGCATGGGATGCAATTACAACAATGTACTTAAACCCCATAAAGCGTATGCTCTCGAGAATCTCATAGGCAACTTCACAAGTTGTTTTCATTGAAAAATGAACTGAACCATAAAACTCATTTACCGAAGCCGCTGCAATCGGAAATGCAGGAAGGTAAAAGCAGTCAAGTCTGTGCCTGCCCTCCAGCTTCTTCATTGCTTCCTTGCTCCAGTGCTCACCTTCAACAAGATCCGTTGAAAGCGGAAGGCAGAGGCCGTGCTCTTCAATTGGCGCCATCACAACAAAGACAACACCCTTGTCCTTGTCCACATCTTTGACTTCTTTCCAGGTCATTGAACTTAAATCCCTCATTATTTGTTCTCCTCAATTTTGTTGTTGAACAAATAATAAACCTGGCCCAAAAGACCAGGTCAAGCAATTTTTTGATTTTTTAAATTAAAGAGCAATTTTATCCAATTTTTTAATTCATATTTTTATTAAACTTTTTTCCAAGAGGTGAAAATATGAATAAAGAACTTTTTGAAAAATTCAACAGTGGAAGCCTGCGTTTGCCCCAAGGTCAGATTGACTTTGACAAACTCAGCTGGAACAAGCATCCGACTTTTGAAGG
>DJYC01000050.1:457-2675 GCA_002448445.1 Treponema sp. UBA6988 | reverse complement strand
AGGCTTGCTGCCCAGAACATGAGCATGGTCATGAACACGCTTTTGTAGTCCCCTCCGCTTTTTTTCTTCATAAAGAATGCAAGTGTAAAAGCGGCTGCTGTACATGCTGAAATTATCAAACACATCAGAGCGCCCCCGACAAGTTTTGTTTTATGCCCGCCTTTTTTGCCAGATGGGAGACTATCTCAAAGCCGGCCCACACAAGGGTTACTATTGCCGCCATGGAAACTCCAACCGTTGCCATTTCGTGAAGCATTTCAGCTATGTCTTTCGGATTCCTCATTGCCGTAAGAAACGGTGGGTAAAGAACCACTTCGCCGTGGTAGATGTGCTCAATGGCAAGAAGAAAGCTTCCGCCGTAAAGCATGTTTTCCAGATGCCCCAGCCTTTCTTTAAGTGCTGATTCTGCATCTTTTTTGAATGCAATTTTTTTTGCGACTGAAAGGATTATTCCTTCTGCAAGCGGAATTGTAAAACACGCCATGATTTTCCTCCTTGATGGCCGCATACCAAAAAAAAATGGAGCCGCCTTTTTGGACAGCCCCATTGCTTAGTCTTGAACAAACCATATTTTGTTTTTGAAAAATAGTCAATTATAAAAAATAGAACTTTAGTCTACTTTTAATCGTTTTGGTTCATTTGCGATGTAAAAATAAAATTCAAAAGCTGGGATCTGGAACTTACGCCAGTCTTGTTGAAAATATTGTATACATGTTTTTTTACGGTTGAAACAGAAATGGAAAGCTTGTCACTGATTTCTGCATTTGTCCTCCCATCTATTACTTCTGCAAGAACTTCTGCTTCCCGGCGCGAGAGCCTGTTTTTTTCACTGTATATGGATAAGAGCTTTTTCTTTGCTTCTTCCCATTCAGATTTTTCAGCCATGGGAGTCCTCCTTGGAACTGTTCCAAAAATAAAAAAAAGGAGCAGCGAAAATATCACTGCCCCATTGCAATTTACGGGGGCAATGTATCATTAAAAAAAAATTCTGTCAATGTATTGACAATTTTTTTTGAATTTTGTATAAAGAACTCATCTAAGGCAAAGGCGTCGAAGAAGTAACTCTTCGGCGCTTTTTTTTTGTTCAGGCAGTTGGGCTTTGGCTTTTGCTGCCTAAATAAAATTGCAAACATGATGGCGATGATGTCGGACAGTGTACGGTGCATGCAACTCGGTGCACAGAGAAAGTACACAGTGTACTGTCTGATTTCATCGCCATTTTTTTTGGAGGTTTTATATGAGTGAAGTTTGGAGTGTGTGGTTTCTAATTGGAGCGGCACTGGTATTCTTTATGCAGTGCGGCTTTGCTATGGTGGAAACAGGTTTTACAAGGGCAAAGAATGCAGGAAACATCATAATGAAAAACCTGATGGACTTCTGCATTGGAACCCCAATGTTCATGCTGCTTGGCTTTGGGCTTATGATGAGCGAAAATTATTTCTTTGGCTTGATTGGTAAGCCGGACATGCAGCTGTTTACAAACTTTGCAGGAGAAGGCAAGGACTGGTCAAGCTTTGTCTTTAACCTGGTCTTCTGCGCAACCGCTGCAACAATCGTTTCCGGTTCTATGGCAGAGCGTACAAAGTTCAGCGCATACTGTATTTATTCAGCAATTATTTCTGCTGTAGTTTATCCGATTGAAGCTGGTTGGGTATGGAACCCACAGGGCTGGCTTGTTGGACTTGGCTTTGTTGACTTTGCAGGTGGAGCTGCCATTCACTCTGTTGGCGGTACTGCTGCCTTGATTGGCGCAATCTTCCTTGGACCCCGCATTGGCAAGTATGAATACGACAAGAGCGGAAAGGTAACAAAGGTTCACGCAATTCCTGGCCACTCACTCACATTGGGTGCACTTGGAACATTCATCCTTTGGTTCGGCTGGTACGGATTCAACGGTGCGGCTTGTACACAGCTTCTTGGAGTTGGCGGTCTTGCAGCTGTATTCACAACTACAACAATCGCTCCTGCTGTGGCTTGTGTTACTACAATGATTTTTACTTGGATTAAGAACGGTAAGCCTGATGTTTCCATGACACTCAACGCTTCTCTTGCTGGTCTTGTTGCAATCACACCTACATGCGCCACCGTAGACGCACTTGGCGCAAGCATCATCGGTATTGTTTCCGGCATCATCGTAGTGGTTGTTGTTGAGTTCATAGACCTTAAGCTTCACATTGACGACCCGGTTGGTGCTGTTGCAGTTCACCTTGCAAACGGT
>DJYC01000050.1:0-410 GCA_002448445.1 Treponema sp. UBA6988 | reverse complement strand
CACCTTGCAAACGGTATCTGGGGTACTTTGTCTGACGGTTTGTTTAACGTAGAAAGCGGTGTCTTCTATGGCGGCGGAGTAAAGCACCTTGGCGTACAGTGTCTTGGCGAGTTCACAATCGTTGCTTGGACAACAATCTGTATGCTCATCACATTCACTCTTATTAAGAAGCTGCATGGCCTCCGTGCAAGCCGCGAAGAAGAAATCATCGGTCTCGACAAGCTTGAGCACGGCATTGATTCTAGCTACGCTGGATTCATCATGGCTCCACAGGTTCTTGGCGGAGAAAGCACATCTCAAGAAGCAAAGGTTCCTGTAGACAAGGCTGTTCCTGTTGCAAAGGCAAGTTCACGCCCGGATGCAAAGTTCCACATGGTTACAATCATTACACGCCAGAGCAAGTTCGACGA
>DJYC01000083.1 GCA_002448445.1 Treponema sp. UBA6988 | reverse complement strand
GACAAGGGTGCAGAGCAAGTCCAGGAAAATTGCAATCGTCGCAACGGCGCGGAAACTTGCAGAGTTGATGTACACACTGCTAAAAACAGGTGTACCGTATGAAAAAAGGACTTCGCCTACGATACAACAGCTGGTAGGCGAAGCGTTGACAGCGTAAATTTTATGGAATCAGGAACTCATGGTATTGACAAATATCATAGGAGTTCAGGGTGACGGTGCAAGTTCAAGGGGGGGGGATTGAAATATTTGCCATACTGCGGAATTCGTGGTACAATAGGTTTTAGTGATAAAAAGGAGCGGATATGAGCAACAAAAAAATCCTCAAGGCCGAGGATTTGGACGGATACCTTACGGCAGAGGACAATGCGGACTTAAAGCGTCTTGACGAAATGTTCAAGGAAACCATGAAGTTCTTTGAGCCTGTGAACAAGGAAAAAATTATTGAAGGCTTTGACAAGATGGGGCACGAGATGCATTCGATTTGTGCAAAGCACCCCAGAATCAAGGTGTATTCTTTTGAGACCGACACGCAGGCCCAGGCAGAGGCAAGCCGGGTTATTTCCAAGCTGCGCAGCGAGGATACTGACCACCAGGAATTCATGTACTACAGCCAGCGGGCATACGAAATGCTCTTCCGCATGGCATACGTAAATCAGAAGACAGACAAGACCGGGCATATAATAGTAAAGACTCCGGTTAATTTTCCGGTGCAGAACTATGCGGTTCACAAGATTCCCAACGTGGACCATAAGATTTGCAATACGGTTATGTGCGTAATGCTTAGGGGTGCTCTTCTTCCCAGCATGATTGTTTCCAAGGAGATTGAGGAATTTTCTTCTGCTTCTTATATTACGCCTTTTGCTCTTTTTAAGATTAGCAGAAATGACACTAAGAGCGAAAGCGACATGGAATACATTCTTGACCTGGACAAGTCATTCTTTAAGCCAGAGCAGCTTGACGGCAAGGATTTGATTTTTGCAGATCCAATGAATGCTACTGGCGGTTCTCTTTTTACAGTTGTAAAATACCTTCAGGAGCTTGGGGTAAAGCCTGCTTCCGTTGCATTCTTTAATACGATTTCTACTCTGAAGGGCTCTATCCGGGTTACGCGTGCGCTGGAAAACCTTACCTGCTATACGCTTTGGATGGATCCTGTGATGAACGAAAAGGCCTACATAATGCCGGGGCTTGGCGATGCGGGTGACCGTCTGAACGGATGCGACGAAAAAGATCATCCGCGCAACATCATTCAGCTTTTGGCTGACTACGGGCACAATATTTCAAGCCTTTACCGCAGCCAGATGTTTGAGATAGAAAAAACAGTATTGGGATAGGAGAAATAAGATGGAATTGGTTTACGGAATTAAGGATAAGCCTTCTTTGGGAAAGGTCTTTTTGTTTGCAGTGCAGCAGCTTCTTGCAATTATGGCGGCAACCATAGCCGTTCCTGCAATTGTTGGAAACGGTCTTTCTGCTTCTGCGGCCCTTTTTGGCGCTGGCGTTGGTACGATTGTCTACCTGCTTTTTACAAAGAGTTCCAGCCCTGTATTTTTGGGAAGCTCTTTTGCTTTTATTGGCTCTATGTTTTCTGCTTTTGGCGGAGCGGTTTCTGTTGCGGCCGGCTACTGGGGTCTTATAATTGGTGCTTTTATGGCTGGTGCAGTTTACGTGATTATTGCGCTGGTTGTTAAATTCTGCGGGGTGAACTGGATTGACCGCCTTATGCCACCGGTAATCATTGGCCCTACTGTTGCAATCATTGGTCTTTCGCTTTCTGGAAATGCTGTTGGCGATTTGATGAAGTCTAGCGTTGAGGGTGGAAGCACTTATGTTGCCCTTGTGTGCGGTCTTTTTACCCTTGCAGTTACAATGCTCTGTTCTACTTACGGAAGTAGGGTTGGTAGGCTTATTCCTTTTATTCAGGGAATGCTTGCTGGCTATATGCTTGCTTCTTTCTTTGCACTGATTGGACACCTTACCGGAAACCAGTCTCTTGTTGTTGTAAATTATTCTGCCCTGACCAGTATTGACTTTTCAAAATTCTCCGGCTACTTTTCGCTGCCAAAATTTACGGCTGTGCTTGGCGGTAGCGCGGGCTTAAAGGCTATAACCCCTTCTTACCTGCTTACGGTTTTTGCGGCTTATGTTCCTGTTGCATTCGTTGTGTTTGCGGAGCATCTTGCTGACCATAAGAACCTTTCTACTATTGTTGGCGTGAACCTTCTTGAAAAGCCTGGCCTTACAAGGACGCTTTTGGGTGATGGAGTTGGAACTTTTGTTTCTTCCATTTTTGGCGGTTGTCCGAATACTACTTACGGTGAATCTATTGGCTGCGTTGCAATTACAAAGAATGCTTCTACGATTACAATTTGGGGCTGCTCATTCTTGTGCATTCTGTTCAGCTTGATTACGCCTCTTGTGGCATTCCTTGAAACTATTCCGAGCTGTGTTATGGGCGGCGTGTGCGTTGCGCTTTATGGATTTATTGCAGTGTCTGGATTTAAGATGTTCCAGTCTGTTGACTTGAACAAGAACCGGAACCTCTATGTTGCCAGCGTGATTTTTATTACCGGTGTTGGCGGAATGGTCGTAAAGTTTGGCGCAGTTGAAATCCGTACCGTAGCTTGTGCTTTGATTCTTGGAATCTTGACCAACCTTATGCTTTCCGGAAAAAGCGTGGATGACTAAAGGTTTGCCGCTAAAATAGTCCAGTTCTGAAACTGACCTTTTAGGACGGGGCTTATAAATTCTGTACTCGTTTTGTCATGCTGGATTTATTTGGGCATCCAGATGCATAGATTCCGAAACGAGTTCGGAATGACAGTTTTTGACAGTTTTGGTTGTTTTAGCAAAAAAAAGCACGGCCGGGATTGGAGGGGCGCGTAGCGTTGCGGAACGAAGTGGAGCAATGGAGGGGTTGGGCCCCCGGAACCCCGGAAAGCCCTTTGCAAAAAAAAGTGCCGCAAGAAGAAAATTTAGAACTTGAATCCCTTGGGTAGCATGCCTTTTAGCTTATTCAAGTCCATGCCTTTTAGGGCATCCATGCTTGGCATTCCGCCCATGCCTCCAAGGCCACCGCCACCCATTGCGGCTCCCATCTGCTGCATCATCTTTGCCTGTGCTCCGCGGCCGCGTGCCAGCTTTTTCATGGTGAGCTTGGTCTTTTCAAACTGCTTTATGAGCTTGTTGACTTCTTGGACGGAAGTGCCGCTTCCTTTTGCAATGCGCTTTCGTCTGGCAGGTCCAATTATAAGGTGGTTTGCCCTTTCCTTTTTTGTCATGCTTTGGATGATGGCTTCCTGGTGCTTTATGTCTGCCTTGCTGAGCTGTTCGTCGCTTATCTGGCCGCCAATGCCGGGCATCATGTCTAGAATCTGCCTCATGTTTCCAAGTTTCTTTACCGACTGCAGCTGGTCAAGCATGTCCTGAAGCGTAAACTCGTTGCGCATCATCTTCTTTTGCATCTTGAGCGCTTCTTCTGCGTCGATTGTTTCCTGGGCTTTTTCTACGAGAGAAACAACGTCTCCCATGCCAAGAATGCGGCTTGCTATGCGGTCTGGGTGGAACTGTTCAAAGTCTTCTGTTTTTTCGCCTGTACCGATGAAGAGGATTGGCTTGTCGGTAATGCTTTTAAGTGAGAGGGCTGCACCACCGCGGGCGTCTGAGTCGAACTTGGTGAGGATAACGCCTGTAAGTCCAAGCTGCTCGTCGAAGCTTTTTGCAATGTCTACCGCGTTCTGTCCGGTCATGCTGTCTGCTACGAGGACTGTTTCCTGTGGGTCGCAGGCTTTTTTAATGGCAACGAGTTCTGCCATCATGTCTGTGTCTATTTGCAAGCGGCCTGCTGTATCTAGGATGATTGTGTCAAGGCCGTTTTTCTTTGCGTAGGTGATTGCGTTCTTTGCAACTTTAACTGCGTCTTTTGCACCGTCTTCTTTGTAGACAGGTACGTCGATTTTTTCGCCCAATACGCAGAGCTGTTCTATAGCGGCTGGACGGACAAGGTCACATGCGGCAAGGAGTGGGCGGCGGCCGTCTTTTTTTAGCTTTGCGGCAAGCTTGTGGGCTGCGGTTGTTTTACCTGCACCCTGTAGACCTAGAAGCAGGATTACGGACTGGGTGTCCGGGCCTTTTAGTGCAAGGTCTGTTTTTTTGTCGCCCAGCATGGCAACGATTTTGTCGTGGATGATTTTTACGAACTGCTGGCCGGGGTCAACTGCCTTTAGGACTTTTTCGCCCTTGGCTTCTTCGATTGTGCTGTTTACAAAGCGGCGTACAACGCGGAGGTTTACGTCTGCCTCCAGAAGTGCCATCTTAATTTGTTCGACGGTTTCTTCTATATTTTTTTCTGTGATTTTTGATTTTCCGCTTAAGGTGCGGATGATGCCGCTGAAAGTTCCGGTTAATTTTTCTAACATGCTTTTCTCCTGAAATGCTTTCTCCTGAAATTATTCAATAATAGCATGTCTGGGGAAATTACTCAATAAAGGGGGTTCCCTTTAACCCCGGAATTTGGAGGGGAGGAAAACCTC
>DJYC01000051.1 GCA_002448445.1 Treponema sp. UBA6988 | reverse complement strand
TGCGGTTGAGATGTATTTTAAGAAAATGAGTCCTGTAAAGATTTTGCGATAATCTGCAGCGGGAATGTGTCCCCAAAGTTCGCAGGCTGCGTCCCAAATCTGCTGTTCAAATCCTATGGTTGCAGATGATAATTTTGCCGTTTTTTTTGTCGATGTTTTTGCCATAAATGAATTATATCATAAAAGCTGTGTTTTGTCCGAATAACATAATATAGAAAGTAAAATACAGTTCTGTAGCCAAAAAGCTTAAAAAATGCTATAATTAATATTAAAAAGGGATGAAAGTGCGCTGTAATTTTATGAAGACATTTTTACTTCCTCTTGCTGCTGTGGCTTTGCTTACCGGATGTTCTTTTTCTGTGCCAGATGCAGAGCCTCGCGAAAGCAGTCCTTCTGTTACCCAGGCACAAAACAAAGCCGTAGTTTTGTCCGGTTCTATAAAACTCTCCGGGGCAAACCCTTCTTTTTTTGTGGGCGACTCAAATGCCCGCACGGCTCTTCCCGAAGAACCTGTTGCTTCTTCACTTACCTTCATAGTAACGGCACAGTCTGGTTCAACGGAAATTAATATAACAACCAGCGACTCACCTAATGGACGCATTACGGTTGATTCCGGCACCGGGACTATAAATTATTCAATTAATTTGAGCAGTGGCTCTTGGAATTTAAGTGCCTGTGCAAAGGATTCTAGTGGAAACACGATACTTGCAACAAAGCAAAACGTTACTGCAAACCTTTCTGAATCTGCGGCGATAAGTCCTTTGGTCTTGAACTACGTTAGCTCTTCCAGTTCAGAACTGGGAAAAATACAGCTTAGCATTTCTGCTGCGGCAGACTCAGGTATACACAGCATAGCCGTAACCGGTGATTTATCCGCGACAAACAACAGCAATTCATGGAACTGGACTATAAATAATGTTGTTCCTGGTTCCTACAATGTTAATTTTGTTTTTTATTCCAGCAATGACTGCACGGGAGATATCCTTTACCGCATAAAAGAAGTGGTGAACGTATATTCAAATTTGACCACGACCAAATTTGAGGCCTCCCCGGCAGGTTATGTTTCCAGTGGGAATATTTCAGTAACAAAAGCTCTTGTTCAAAGTGCAGAGCTTGTAACAATCTACGTAAACTCTTCCGGGAACGATACCGGCACGGGCTCTTATTTTAGCCCGGTAAAGACTTTGGCAAGGGGAATAGAGATTGTAAATAATTCTTCTGCACCAAGCACCTCCACATTTGAAGTGATTGTACAGAACGATGTTTCCCTTGGCCACGATGTCACCTTGAACTCCGGCAAAAAAGCTTCCATCACAAGCGAAAATCCTTCTTCTGCCGCAACAGTAAGCGGCGGCTCTAGCCACAATTCCCTCACAATAGCCGGCGAAGCAGAAGTTTCCAATTTGAATTTTAACGGGCTGGGGGGAATAAATGTTTATGGTTATGGTTTAAGCCCCAAACTTAAAATAAATGATTCTACGGTAGAAAACGGCGTGTCATCTGCTGGTGGCGGAGGTTTTTTTGTTGGAGGTGGAGCAGAACTTGTTTCTGAACAGGGACTTGTTATTAAAAACTGTAGCGCAGAAGCACCAAACACTACAGGTGGTGGCATTTATAGTAGCGGAACTGTTTCACTTACAGGTGTACAAATTCTAGGCTGTACTGCAACAGTTGGAAGCAGCATCTATAACAATACGACAGGAAGCCTAGCTTTAAGCGGCAATACTTCCATAAATGGCACAATTTTTTTATATTCCCCAGATAATCCTTTGGAATTGGAATCTACTTTTACCACAACGGGCACTATTACAGTTGCATTGAACGTAGATCCTTCACATTTTACTTTTGGAGACCTTGCCATAGAAGCTACAGAAACTCAAGTAGCATATTTTACAACGCCCACAGATTCAACTTATTCTCTTGTATATAGTACAACAGCTAACGGTGCTGTCATGTCTCTTTCTGATGAAGACGCTATAATTTATGTTGGCGGCGCAGGCGCAGATGACGATACAGGCGAAGGCACAATTTTATCCCCATTTGCAACCCTATACAAGGCGGTTGAAGTTGCAAAAACACGCTATACAACAATACCTGATAATTATATCATCAAAGTACAAGACGCAATTACAGAATCACAAGATATCGAAGTTGAAGCTGTTCCAGGCCTTACCATAGAGGGAAAAGTTTCAGAAGGCTCTACAGACACAATACAAGTAAACGGTGGCGGAAAGTCCATAACATTCAGCTGCAACACAACGCTTAAGAATTTGGAATTCAAGTCGTTCGCAGCAAGTTCAACAACAAGTGGACCTGTAACAATTGCTAGCAGTGTAGAAGTAGAAGCTGAATATGTTAAGGTAACAAACTGCACAAACACCAACGGGCGTGGTGGCGGAATTTACAACGAAGGAACATTAACTCTAACAAACTGTACGGTAAGCGAATGTGCGGCAACTTATAGCACAACTGTTACTAATTCGGGTAGAGGTGGCGGCATTTTCAGTGCAGCAGACTCAAGCCTAACGCTGGACGGCACTACTGTAAAAACGAACAATGCGGCAACTGGTGGAGGATTTTATATAGAAAGCACCGTAACAATGACGGATTCAACAGTACAAGAAAATACAGCGGATTCGACGATCGGCGGAATGGGCGGTGGCATTTATATAAGCGCAACCGGCAACTTGACGATGTCTGGCAACAGCTTAGTCACACAAAATACAGCAGGATCCTCTACCAACACCAACGGAGCTTATGGTGGTGGAATTATGTGTACAGGCTCAATGACAATGAACGGAGGAACCATTTCTTCAAACAATGCACTTGCAACAGGTACTTCATTTAGTTATGGAGGTGGAATATCGCTCTATAAGTTTGGTAGTACGCTGGGAAGCTTTACAATGTCTGGTGGCACAATAAGCAAAAACTCAGCCGACTTTGGCGGCGGCATTTCTACCCAAGGCATTGACCTTACCCTTTCCGGTGGAACAATAGGCGGGTCTACTTATGTAAACGGAAACACCTCTAAGAAATTTGGTGGTGGTCTGTATGTTGGAGCTTTAACTTCTGGAGGAAGCATAACAAAGCCAACTTGCGCAATAAATGGTTGTAACATTAAGTACAACACATCCAATGAAAGTGGCGGTGGAGTCTTTGCGGAAGGATGCACAATGACCTTTAGCTCAGGTTCTGTTTCCAACAATAAAGTATATTCTGATGCCGCAACTTATATTTCCGGTGGTGGAGTTTATATTAAAGAAGGAAGCCTTACGATTAGTGGAACGGCAGAAATTAGCAATAATATGGTTTCTGCAGGTTCAGGAACCTTGGATGTTTGTGGCGGCGGCCTTTTTATATATGAAAACGGAATTGTGACCATGGAAGGCGGCTCAATAGACGCAAATGTAGTTTCTGCTCCATCTGTAGCTGCTAAGGGTGGAGGTGTATATATATATTCCACTGGAAAAATGACACTGTCGGGCGGCACGATAATCAGCAATACCGCTTCTGATACTTCCTCTTCAAGTGATCCTCTTTTAGGAGCAATGGGTGGAGGTTTTTATATCTTTACTTCTGGGGAATTGACCATGACAGGAGGATCAATTAATTCCAACTCAGCTTCTACAACAAACAACAACTGTATAGGTGGCGGTATATATTCTTTTGGAAAAGTAACACTAACAGGCGGCGAATTAAAATCCAATAAATGCCTTGGTTCTTCTGGACTTTCCGGTATGGGAGGTGGAATTTTTGTCACACCTTTAAGTCCAACAGTTATATGTTCTTTCACTTTGAACACAGCAGCAATAATAACTGGAAACTCAGCTCTTTACGGCCCAAATCGCTATATAAACACAGGCACTTACTATAACAGCAGCACGAGCACGCTCTTATCTGCATTAGTTGATTAAGTTCAAGACCTATGTCATCATAGAGGACTGTTAACACACATTTTCTGAATCAGAATCTGAACTCCCATTACTGCAAGATACCAACAATAATAAACCAACCAAAGCAATTACTTTTTTCATATAAAAAATGCACAGTAAAAGTAAAAAGCTGTTGCCAAAAGAGAAAGAAAAAAATGTACTGGCACCCCTACTTTAGCAGCTTCCTTACAAGCGACAGGTGGTTTTTGTGGGGAGTTGCCCGCATCTTGATGTCGCCCTTTTCTTTTTGGAATACAATGCTCTTGTAGTGGGTAAAGCAATCAAAGCCAGCCTTGCCGTGGTAGCTGCCCATGCCGCTTTCGCCCATGCCACCAAAGGGCATGCGGTTGTTTGCCGTATGGATAATCACATCGTTTATGCAACCACCGCCAAAGCGTACGCGCTTTATTACACTTTCGCAGACTGTCTTTTCAGCTGCAAAGAGGTAGAGAGCAAGCGGTGTGGGATGGGAGTTTACGTAAGAAATAACGTCTTCCAGATTTTCATAAGTGACGACCGGCATTATAGGCCCAAAAATTTCTTCCTGCATGGAAGGATGGCGCGATGCCTTTTCCCCTCCGAGCGGCCCCAAATCCAGTATTGTGGGCGCAATTTTTTCCGTCTCAAGGTCGTTCTGCGCTTCCGGTGCAATAGAAATAAGGCGGTTAAAGTGCTTTTTGTTTATAATCTTGCCGTATTCTTCGTTCTGCAGGGGATTTTCGCCAAATTGCCGTGTTATTTCGCTGCGGATGGCTTCTAGCAGCTCTTCTTTTTTGCTTTCGTGGACAAGAACATAATCAGGAGCAACACAAGTTTGCCCTGCGTTAAGAAGCTTTCCCCAGACAATGCGCCTTGCCGCAGCAGGAATGTTGGCACTTGCTTCCACAATGCAGGGGCTCTTTCCGCCAAGTTCCAGGCATATTGGCGTAAGGAATTTTGCCGCGCTTTCCATGACGATTTTGCCCACGGCCTGGCTTCCCGTAAAGAAGATAAAGTTAAAGCGCTCGTGCAGCAAAAGCTGGTTTACGACCGAACCACCTTCTATTACCGTAACATAATTGCTGTCAAAGCAGTCGGAAAGTATCTGGCGGAGAACCTGGTTTGTAGCCTTTGAGAACTCCGATGTCTTTAGAACGACCGTATTTCCAGCAGCAATTGCGCTTACAAGCGGTGCAAGGCTAAGCTGGAAGGGATAGTTCCATGAAGACATTACAAGAACCGTGCCGAAGGGTTCTGGAAAGACCCTGCTCTTTGAAGGGAACATATAGAGCTGGGATGATATTTTCTTTGTCTTGCCCCATTTTTTTACGTGGCGCAGGGCATAGGATATTTCCGCAAGGACGACTCCGATTTCCGTAGAATAGGAATCAAAGGGATTTTTTAGCAAATCCGCGCTGAGTGCCGAATATATGTCGTTTTCGTATTTTTTTATGGAAGAATATAGCTTTTTTAGCTGCTCAATGCGCCATGCAAGGGAAAGTGTCGTTCCAGAGGCAAAAAATTCCCGCTGGCTCTGCAAAACCGTGCGGATGTCTTCCTGAATCTGCTTTCTGTCTGCGCTTTGTTCGCCAAAAGAAGGAATGTTCAGATGTGTTTTTATGGCCTCAGATGCTTTTTCGCCCAATTCTTCCGCTGTCTGTGCAATCTGGTCAACAGCGTCCTGTATGTCTATCTTTTTTTTAGCCATAAATACCCCTCTCTTCTATTATGCCACCTTTTTTCTATTTTAACAATCACTTTTTAAGGAAAACAGCTAAAAGCGCGCGAATCAATTTTAAGGGGGTTTTAGGGGGAACGCAAGTGCCCCCTAGGAGAGAGGGTAGACCGCAACGTAGTGCGGGCGCAGGGGGAGACTTCCCCCTCCTTATGTGATATAATGGAGAACAATGCCACATTTTTACCCGAAATTACTGAATACAGTCATAAAAGCTCTTTTAATTGCAATGATTCTGGTCTTTGCTGTTTTTTTGGTATTTCAATTTTTGTCCCTAAAATCCGTGGTAAATTCACAGGAATCACAAACATCTTCCCGCGGATACAACATTCTTGTCGTTGGCAAAAGCGACAACGGAACTTACTTAAACCAGGTTGCCAAAGGTGCAATGGATGTTTCCGAAAACTACAATGCGGCGGTGGAAGTTTACACCGGAAAATCAAAGGCCCAGGAAATCCCCATGCAGTCACTTTTTGACTATGCCTCATACCTTAGTGCAGACGGTGTTATTGCCTACATAAGCGGCAACGAGCCACTGCAAGTACCTGTTAACCGCAACGGAACCCCCATTCCCCTTATTACAATAGGAAACTACCTGCCAAATTTGCAGCAGCTTTCATTTATAGGCGTAAACTTTTCCGAGCTTGGTAAAATTACCGCCAACGAAATTATTTCGCTTATAGGCAAGAGCAAAAAAGTAATACTGCTTGTTTCTGCCCAGGGTAACAATTCAAGCTACAGTACGATGATGAACACTCTGATGAATACGCTGACAAATGAGCACCCGGAGATTACCGTAACGAACATACTTGTCCACAGCGAGACAAACTTTTCCAAGGAGGATTACCTTAGGCAGAGGCTTGCTTCGGAGGAAGGGCTAGAGCTTGTGGTTCCACTTTCGGAAGAAAACACAATTCTTGCGGCACAAAGCGTCCGCGACTTAAATCTTTCCGGTAAGGTTAAAATCCTTGGCTTTGGAGACAGCGACGACTGCCACTCCTACTTTGAAAAAAACATCGTTACCGAGCTAATTTCGGTAAAGACGCGCAACATAGGTCAAAAGGCCATGGAAGAACTTTTTGAATACATAAACAACGGCTATGCCAACAGCTATGTTTCCGCAGAAATAGAAGTGCTAAGGCGGGAAGTTGCAGAATGAACAGTCTATTTAAGAATCTTAACCTGCGGACAAGCCTCATGCTAAGCGTACTTGCAAGTTTTCTGCTTACGCTTTTTATCGTAGTCTACCTTTCCATGCTGGTAATGGGCGTTATGCGGCAGACCGGAAATTCATTCAGCACAAATGCGGAACTGGACGCCTACCTTACAAACCTTGAGCAGACGGAAGCCGCCATGGAATCCTACATGAGCTACAGAACCTTTGAAAGCATAGACAAGTACTACCACTTTGAAGCCGCCGCAGAAAGCGGTGCAGAAAAATTAAGGAGCGTTCCTTCAACCGTCTACAACGAGCAAAAAGAATACACGATAAAAATGCTTTCCGATTCTTTTTTTGCCCTAAGCAACAAGGCCATTGCTGCCCGCCGTGCAAACAATTCAAAGGATGCCGACCTTTACTATGTAAAAACACTGGACTGCTATTCGTTTTTGTATGACGAGATTATGAACCTTAACATGCTCTACTTTAAGATGAATGCGGCAAACTACAACAAAAGCAAGGCTAAAACCAGGCAGATAATCCACAGGACAATCTTTGCAGTCATAATGATTTTGCTTAGCACAGCTCTTTTGCTCTACATACACATTGCACACATAACGACGCCGCTCAAGCAAATTTCTTCCGTTGCCCTCCGCGTTGCCGAGCGTGACTTTGACGTTCCCCTCTTCCAGAACAAGCGCAAGAACGAGATAGGCAACATTTGCCGAGCCTTTGACAGCATGATTATTTCCATACGCGAATACGTAGACACAATCTGGGAAAAGGCCCTGCAGGAAAACGAGCTTAGGGAAAAGGAAATAGAAATGAGGGCCTTGTACACGGATGCCCACCTAAAGGCGCTTCAGGACCAGATTAAGCCCCACTTCCTCTTTAACACGCTGAACACAGGCGCACAGCTTGCCATGATGGAAGGTGCGGACAAGACATGCTACTTCTTGGAGCAGGTTGCAGACTTTTTGCGCTACAACATACAGCACCCTGGAAGCGATGCCACAATCAGCGAAGAGCTTGGCATGCTGGACAATTACATCTACATTATGAAGGTGCGCTTTGGAGAACGCTACGAATTTGTAAAGGACATTGACGAGTCAACCCTAAGCGTAAAAATGCCCAACATGATTCTGCAGCCGCTCGTGGAAAACTGCATCAAGCACGGCCTTAACGGTGTCTCGGAAAACGGCCGCATTACAATCAGCGTAAAAAAGCAGGAAGACCTTATCCTAATTTCCATAAGCGACAACGGCATTGGCTTTGACAAGGGCGTAAAAGAACGCGTAATGAAGATTGCCCAGGAAGAAAGCGGTGGCGTCTTGGTTCAGGATAAGGCCATGCAGGAAAAGACCCATGTTTCAACTGGCCTTATAAACGTAATTTCCCGCCTGCAAATTTATTTTAAGCGCACAGATGTTTTTAGCATATCGGAAAACCCGGACGGAAGCGGAACTATGTTCAACATAAAAATACCGTCTCAAATTCAAATAGGAGAAAACCGTGTATAACATTTTATTGACCGATGACGAAAAAATTGTGACAGATTCTCTTACCATGATTTTGAACAAAAACTTTGCCGAGCAGGTAAAGATTTTTACCGCAAACTCCGGTACAAAGGCATTGGAAGAAGTGCGCTCCAAGAACATAGACATTCTTTTTATGGACATTAGCATGCCCGGAATAAGCGGACTTGAAGCAGTAAGCCTTATAAAGCAGATGAACCCAAACATCATCGTAATAATACTTACTGCCTACGACAAATTCCAGTATGCCCAGCAGGCACTCAACATGGGGGCATTCAAGTACCTTACAAAGCCTGTTAACAGAAACCTTATAATCCAGACGGTGCGCGACGCAATGAATGCAGTGGACGATGAGCGCGGCAAGCAGACGGATTCCATAAAGCTGCACCAAAAACTTAACGTTGTCTCGCCCATGGTGGAAAGCGACTTTATCTATTCCTGCATCTTTAACAACGGCAACACGGATTTTACCGACTACCTTGACTACTTTGGAATTACGGACAGCGACTACTTTTTTGCCTGCCTTGAAGTTCCCGACACGGCTCCCAACAACCGCGGCAGCATTTACGAAAAGATAAGGGAAATTCTTTCTTCCAAATGCAGGTGCATCATCGGTTCCTTTATGGGTAACCGCGTAACAATATTCTTTCCGCTTGCATCCGGCGGCATGGATTCTTTTTCCGAAAAAATCCAGCATGAACTTATGGGCGAACTCTTTACCCTTCTTTCCATACAGATTTCCGCAAAAATTAAAATTGGCGTTAGCGGAATAGAGCATAACATAGAAGATGCACAAAAAGCCTACAACGCAGCATCAGTCCTTTTAAACAAGATAGACTCTTCCGGTGGAATTGAATTTTCCGGGCTTCAGAACATTCAGCAGGGCAATTCGCAGACGGCAAAACCTGCCCAAAAGCTTTTGACAAGCATCCGATTGGGAGACAGTGCAAATGCCGGGGAATATGCCCGTGAGTGCGCTACATCCATCCTTGCCGAGCACAAGGACGAGCCGGATAAAATTAAGGGTGCGCTTTTTGAGCTTGTCATACAGGAAAAAAATGCCGTTGTGGAGCTGAACCCTTCCTACAAAAATCCCGCAATAGACAGCGCATTTTCTTTTTTTGAAAAGACGGACTCCGTTCAGGAACAGATTCAGTATTTGGCAGAGCGTTCCATGGAATGTGCCTTGGAAATTCAAAACCTTAAGTCGCAGACGGAAAACCCCATCATAAAAAAGGCCCTTGTTTACATAGAAGAGCATCTTGCAGACTTGCAGGGGCTTGAACCGTTGGCACAAACGCTTAACGTAAGCCCCTTCTATTTAAGCAAGCTCTTTAAGGAAGAAACTGGAGATACTTTTATAAACTACCTAACTTCTATGCGGCTGGAAAAGGCAAAGAAGCTTCTTAAAGACAGCTCTATGATTATAAAGGAAATTACGGCGGGTGTTGGCTACAATGACCAGAACTATTTTAGCAAACTCTTTAAGCAAAGGTTTGGCGTTAGCCCCACGGAATACCGCGCAAAAGCTACGTCAAATTAAAGCCGAAGCAAAGCCAACTTTTTCTTCTGCAAAAAAAGCCTACCCCCGATTGGAAGGGCGGCAGGGTTGCTTGCAACCCGTTGCCGTTGCTACTGGGGCCGGTCCCTGAGCACCGTCGAAGGGCCGGCACCAGTAGCAATGGAGCGCGGTTAGCGCGGAACCCTGGAAAGCGGGTTAGCAAATAAAAGCTGGTCCAGAAAAAAAGAAAAAGAATCATCCTATTCGCGGTAGACTTCGTCCTTGGTGTGGAAGCCGCTTTTTATTATAACCTCGTCCATGTTCCTTTTGGTAACGGCCACAGGTTGCATCCACAGGACAGGTATTTCGCCATATCCGTTGTCTATTACATCCTTTGTACCAGAGGCTTCTTCCACGCTCTTTCCCTGTGCAAGTGAACATGCTATTTCTGCCGCTTTTTGGGCAAGCTCGTTGATTGGCTTATAAATTGTTACCGTCTGTTTTCCAGACACAACGTTCTGGCAACCGGCAATATCTGCATCCTGTCCGCCAATAAGAATGTTGTTTTCCGGGTAAAATTCGCCAAGCGCCTGAATTATGCTGTTTGCCACGGCATCGTTTCCCGCAACAATCACATCCGGCAGGTTCTTTTCTTTTATAAGCTCTATCATCTTTTGGTAGGAAAGGTCATAGTTCCATCCGTCAGTATAATAGACAAGGCTTATGGAAACAGGTGCGCCCTTTATCTGGTTTTCCACGCCGCGCTTTATGAGCGACATATTGTAGTCTTCCTGGGGGCCGTAAAAGCAGAACCACTTTCCCTTTGAGTTCCGCGTAAGCAGTTCCTTTGCCATGAGGGTTCCCACGGCCTTACTGTCCACGGTAATGTAAAGGCTTATGTCCGCGTTGAGTATTAGGCGGTCGTAAGAAATGACGGGAATGTTCTTGCTTTTTGCAAGCCGTATGCATTCTGTAAGGGAGTCCGCCTGTTTTGGAACTATGACAATTGCTTTTACGTTTCTGTTTATAAGGTAGCCTATCTGCTTCTGCTGTTCCTGCACACTGTTGCCCGCATTCTGGACAATTACGTCTGCGCCAAGGTCTTTTGCCGTGTTCAGAAAAACGTCACAGTCGCGCCGCCAGCGTTCAATTGCAAGCGTGTCTATGGAAAATCCTATCGTAAAATTTGACTCCGTCTTTTTGTCCCCAGATACGGACACGTCGGCTTGAACCGATTGCTTTTTGCAAGAGGAAAATGCCATAAAAACCGCAGTTAGCACTAAAAATGCTTTGAAGACTTTTGCCATAAGCCTATTATAGCATGGATTATTGCCGTGGGACAAATAAAATATTTTATATAACGCTCTTTATTATTTCATAAAGTCGTTTAGCCGTATTTTCCAAAGTAAAGCGTCCCAAAAGAGCAGACGGATCTTCCACAGGCTGATTAAGAAGCTTTTCAAGGTTTACGTCAGGATTGTCAGGGTCAATGTAGTAGGCGCAGTCTTTGTAAATTTCAGGAAGGGACGTTCTGTTGGAAATAATGATTTTTGCACCGCAGCTCAATGCTTCAAGCGGTGGCAGGCCGAATCCTTCAAAATAAGAAGGCAGCACAAAAGCCTTGCATCTGGAAAGGAGCGACTTTACCTCGCCATCATTCAAGTAGCCCGTCATTATAACATTCTTTAGCGAATTCAATTTTTTTAGTTCCGGCGCAACCACGGACGGAATGGGTTTTCCGCTTACGGCAAAGACTTCATTTGGAAAAAGTTCTGCGTGGGCTGCAATCCATTTTAAATTCTTCCTTGTGGAAAGAGAGCCAAGCGTAAAATAATATTTTTTTTCTTGCAACTGGGGCAGCCTTTCAAAAATAGAGTCATCCTTTGGAATGTCTCGGTAAGTTCCAAGGCCGTCGTAAACAACTTCTATCCTTTCTTCTGGCGTTTTGTAAGTTTGAACAATAGTTTTTTTTGTGTATTCGCTTACGGCAATTATCTTTTTGGCGCGGCGGGCAATTCTCTTGTACATAAGTACACTGTAGAGGTGAATTAACCGGTCGCGTCTTGTTTGCTTAAAATCATCAGGATAGAGTTTTGCATAAATGTCGTGAAGGTATTCTATTCCCGGGGCAAAATATGGACATGTGTTAGAAAAGTCAAAGCTAAGGCGGCGGTTCTTTATTACGTATTTCTGAAAATGAATCTGCGTCCACTTGGGAAAGAAATGGGCTTCCGCATCAAGCTGAACGACTTTTATGTTTTTAAATTCAGCAGGACGAAGAATGTTCTTTGGAACAACAAGCTCAAATTCTCCTGGGGAACAAATCTTATCAAGATAGGTAACAGTATCCTGGGCAACACGCTCTATCCCTGTTAAGTTTTTTGCCCAAGACTCTCCGTTTATCGCAACAATCTTTTTCATACAAAACCTTAATCGCGGGCGTAAATGTCGCGGGTGTAAACCTTCTGCTTAACGTCGTCAAGTTCTGGAGCAAGGCGGTTGGAAATTATTACATCGCTTTCTTTCTTAAAGTCATCAAGGTTTCTTATAACGCGGGAATTAAAGAATTCATCTTCTTTAAGCACAGGTTCGTAGACAATAACTTCTATGCCTTTTGCCTTTATGCGCTTCATAACACCCTGTATTGAAGAGGCACGGAAGTTGTCGCTGTTTGCCTTCATGGTAAGACGGTAAACGCCAACAACCTTTGGCTTTTTTGCTATAATCTGGTCCGCAATAAAATCTTTTCGCGTGCGGTTTGAATCCACAATGGCACTTATTAAGTTCTCCGGTACATCTTCGTAGTTTGCGCGAAGCTGCTTTGTATCTTTTGGCAAGCAGTATCCGCCATAACCAAAAGAAGGATTGTTATAGAAGTCTCCAATGCGGGGATCAAGGCATACACCCTCAATAATCTGCCTGGTGTTAAGCCCGCGCACTTCTGCATAAGTGTCCAGCTCGTTAAAATATGCAACGCGGAGGGCAAGGTATGTGTTTGCAAAAAGTTTTATGGCTTCTGCTTCCGTTAAATGGGGATGGAGAACTTTTACGTCCTGCTTTACGGCTCCCTGCTTTAAAAGAGCGGCAAAATCTTTTGCTTTCTGCAAGAGGCTTTCATCATCATCGGGGTAGCTTACCACAATGCGGCTTGGGTATAAGTTGTCGTAAAGGGCATGCCCTTCGCGGAGAAATTCCGGGGAAAATAGAATGTTCTTAAAGCCGGAACTTTCGCGCAAAGATTTTGTATATCCTACCGGCACTGTTGACTTTATTACGATAGTTGTATTCGGATTTGTTCTTTTTACAAGTTCCACAACTGCTTCTACGGAGGACGTGTCAAAATAGTTTTTTACCGGATCATAATTTGTCGGAGTTGAGACTATAACAAAGTCTGCACCTGCATAGGCTTTTTCTGCATCGGTTGTAGCGGTAAGGTTCAATTTTTTTGAAGAAAAGAATTTTGAAATTTCATTGTCAACTATGGGAGACTTTTTGCTGTTGATTAAATCAACTTTTTCCTGAACTATATCTACAGCCCAAACCTCGTTATGCTGGGAAAGCAAAACAGCCAGAGACAAACCTACGTAACCCGTTCCAGCAACTGCTATCTTCATTTTTCTACCTCGCGTACATATAATAAGACAATTTTAGCACAATAAAAATATTCTTGCAAATGGACGGCATGCCAACTTTTACTGTGCCCGGCACTACGTGTCCGGTCAGGGCTTCTGCATTCCCCGCTTTCCGCGGTTCCGCTTTCGCTCCATTCCCTCCGGGAACGCTGCGCGCCGCTACAATCGGGCGTAGGATTATTGGCAAGAACTTCTGTTGACGAAAAAGCGGTTTGTTAATATAGTTTATCTAAAAGGAAAGTCTTTGGAAAAAAAATACCGCCACGAATATAAATATCTTTCTCCTGAATACATACTCTCGTATCTTCAGAAACGGGTGGGTATGGTTTTGCAGCTTGACCCGCATACAGGGGACGCCAAGCAGTATTCCATCAGAAGCATTTATTTTGACGACATGTACAACACCTGCTACCGCGAAAACGAAAGCGGAACAGACCCCCGCGAAAAATTCCGAATACGCATCTACAACGGTTCCACGGAGCACATAAAACTGGAGCTTAAGCAAAAGGAAAAGACAAAATGCTTCAAGTATTCAGCCCCCCTTTCCTTTGAGCAGTGCAAGACCATAATGCAGGGGAAAATTCCGCAATACGACAGCACCACCCCGTTCCTGGTAAAAAAGCTTATTGCCAGGATGAAGCTTGTCCAATTGCGCCCGGTTTGCATTGTTTCTTACGAGCGCGTGCCCTATATCTGGACGGCAGGAAATGTCCGCATAACCTTTGACCGCAACATACGAAGCTCTTCGGACATAAATGAATTTTTCAGCAAGGAACTTCCGGCCCGTCCGGTTCTTGAATCGGGTACAAACATGGTTGAAGTTAAATTTGACGAGCTTCTTCCAGATTTTATATATGAACTTCTCCAGTCAAGCAGGCTTGTGCAGACAGCATTTTCTAAATACTATCTGTGCCGCCGCTACAACATGACGGGAGAATCCATATAAAGTTTTACAAAAGTAAACAATAAAAACAGGAGAATACAATGACAACTTTCAAGGACATCTTTAAGAAATCGTTTTTGCAGGGATTTTCCAGATTTGACCTTACACCGCTGAACATGGTGATTGTTCTGGGACTTTCCGCACTCTTCGCAATATATATTTTTGCGGTCTACAGAATTCTTACCCGCAAAACTTTTTATTCCAAAAGCTTTAACATTTCCCTTGCTGCGGTAACAATAATCACTACGGCAATAATCATGACAATTCAGTCCAACGTGGTGATTTCCCTTGGTATGGTTGGTGCCCTTTCTATTGTCCGCTTCCGCACAGCCGTAAAAGAGCCCATGGACCTTGCCTTTATGTTCTGGGCAATAAGCACTGGAATCATCTGTGGAGCAGGACTTGCAGAAATTTCCTGCATACTTGCAATAATGATGACGCTTGCGGTTGTTGTCTTAGACAGAATCCCGATTGGCCGTGCCCCGCAAATTCTTATGGTTACAATGAACGACTACAACAGCGAAGGAACTCTTATTACGGAAGTAAAAAAGACCTGCCGCTACTTTAGCGTAAAATCCAGAAGCCTAGCAAACGGACAGGCCGACTATGTGATTGAAGTGCGCGTAAGGGAAGAAGATGAAGGCTACCTTATAAAGGATGTTTCTTCTATAACAGGAGTGATTTCTTCCAGCCTTTTGCGCCACGACGGAGAGGTAACCTACTAATTTAGAGGCTTAGCAATACCGCTTACTTTACCGTCATGCGGGCAAAAACACCAACGCTGTTCAACATGGCAAAATAATTGGGAAGGTCATCATAGAAAGCATACTTAAGGTAGAGCTCATCACGGAGGCCTATGCTTATCATGTCGGACAGCTGGTATTCGTAGCTTAGGTTAAGCATATTCTGGAATTCCAGCCCACAATCATAAGTAACAAAGTCCTGATCCTGCCAGGGGAAGGCGTAGTGGGCATAAGTGCGGTTTTCCAAAGCAATCTTGTTCTTTTCAAACAGAGTCCACTTAAAGGCAAGTACATTTTCTGCGCCAAAGGTGTAGCTGTAGCTGCGGTAGAGTTCGTCAGGCTGCGGCAGCAAATCCCTTCTGTAATAGGCATAGTCGGTTGTGCCAAGAAAATTCGCACCAAGAATTTCTTTCCACTCAAAGACATTGTTTTTGCTGAATTCTTTTTTCTGCTTAATGGCTGCACCCAAACCAAGCGAGCTTACCTCAAAGAAGGAATGCCACCTAAAGTCATACAAAAGCGATGCTCCAACTGACGTTTCCGTGTTTTCCCTGTTAAGGGAATCTGGTGTACGCGCAAACAAAAAGCCGTCGCTTGAAATATTTACGTCATACATAAAATTGCGCTCACCGTCGCTCGTTCCTTCCCCAGAGCCTTTTCCAAAAGAGCCGCTCATAGAAAGTTCAAACTGGCTAAAGGGAGTGTTGGAGTCAACCTGGTAGGGATTGTCATAGACAACGTTGCAGGCAAATCCTCCGTAAACAGGGAAGGTCTCACCAAAGCTTTTGCCGTCCGCATAAGAAGCTCCTGTTGCAGAACCGAATCCCGCACAAAAATCAAGGCCATAAAGTTTAGACGCACGGGGAAGGGCTTTTTTCTGCAAAACCAAGTCCGACCACATGCGCATTGGGTTTGGAATATAGCTTGCATAATATCCCAAATTCTGCATCTCGTAGCTAAGGTTGTAGAGCATTTCCCCCATAAAGGCAGCGCCAACACTTGAATAAACCAAGTCGTTTACAGACGGCGCGTTTGTCTCGCAGAAATATTCCCAAATCAGCGAACCGGATGCGGAAAGAAGCAGAGACTCAAAAGGTGTAAAATTGGCATTGCGTCCGCTTGTATAGTAAAGCGAGCCCTGGTAGGGGTGCAACACAAAATTGGTCCAGTACCAGTCTGTGTCATATTCCCAGTCTTTTTCGTAAAAGTGCTTCCAGTCATCAAGCGTTACTTTTGTCCAGCCCTGCCTTGTTACAAATTTGTTCCAGCAGAAAATTATGGAATTTGCAACTAACATGCCGCTAATGCCTGTAATATAGTGGTGTTCGGAAGGGTCTCCAAAAAGATAGGTTCCCAAGTTAAAAGAAAGATCTTCTTTTTCCCTATTCTTAGGCTTGTTTGTGGCTACAGTGGGCTCCTGTTCCAAAGGAGTGGCTTCATCATTTACAGCAGCCGCTTCCTGGGCAAAAATCATATTGGACTGCCAAGTCAAACAAAACATCAATGCAAGAAAAATCGCTTTAATTTTCATACCGGGATTCCTAAAACTATTTCTTTAATATAAAACACTATAGTAGAATTTTCAGTCCGATTCAAGAGTGGATTTTTCTTTTTCTTCTGGACCAAGCTTCTATTGCTAACCCGCTTTCCAGGGTTCCGCGGGGCCATCAAATGATAAACAAACAGCACCATGGATGGTGCGTCATTTGTTGGCATAAAAAGCAGGTGAATTTTCGCAGAAAACTCATGGTTAAAAATTGCATGGATGCCATTTTTAACCAACTGCCCTTCCAATCGGGGGTAGGCTTGCTTTGTTTACGAAAACAATTCCATTTGCAAATCTTTTTCGGGAAATGTCTTCATGTAGGAAAAACATTCATCCGGGGTGCATAAAATCTTGTGCTTTTTGCATTCCATCTGGAAAATTTGCATTAGCCTTGCATTGTTGGGGCTTTCGCACACGTAGCTTTTTCCAAAGCATTTTTCGTATTTCTCCCTCATACCGGGAAAATGCCTGTCCAACGCAGAATAAAAATATTCCCGGTTGCCATCGCGTAGGGTAAGCCCAAAGCCAAAGCAGATTATTCCCTTTACGCCAGCCTGTGCACAGCGATCCATTATTGAAAGCAAATTTTCTTCCGTATCGTTTATAAAAGGAAGTATGGGGCTTAGCCAAGCAATTGTGGGTATACCTTTTTCGCGGAAGATATTCAGCACCTCAAAGCGGCGGCTTGTAGGACAAACGTTGGGCTCGATGATGCGGCAAAGATTGTCGTCCGCAGTGGTTACGGTCATCTGCAAAACAAATTTTGTCTTCCGGTTTATTGCTTCTATTATATCCAAGTCCCTAAGCACCATGTCTGATTTTGTCTGAAGGGCAGCACCAAAACCATGTCTTTCCAGAAGCTCCAGTGTTTTTTGCGTCATGCACAAGTCTTTTTCGCAATGCATATAGGGGTCACACATGGAACCTGTTCCAACCATGCACTTCTTGCGCTTATGTTTAAGGGCATCTTCCAGCAGTTCTACGGCATTTTGCTTTACTTCTATATCCTCAAATGGAATTGGCGTATGGTAGCAGAGGCTTCGGCTGTCGCAGTAAATGCAACCGTGCGTGCATCCGCGGTAGAGGTTTATGCCGTTGGAATTTAGTATTGTCTTTGCGCTTACAAAATGCATTATTGGGAAACCTTCTGGTACATTCTTTTTATTTCTTCTTCCAGGGCAAGCTTTACGCTCTTTGGAGCAACAACTTCCAGAGAGGAACCAAAACTTAGCAGGTAGGTTACAAGCCAAACTTCATCAGGAATTTTAAATGTAACCGATGTTAAGCCGTCGGGCGCTTCAGCAGAAGACTGGTTTTCTTCTATTTTGTAGTCATCCATAATGCGCCAGAGCTCGTTTTTTGGAATGCGAACCGTAAGCGTAACAAGACGGTATTCCTTTTTTAGGCGCTCGCTATATTCTCTTTCCACATCTTTTGACTTTGATTTTTTTGCTTCCAGAGAATCTTCAAAAATATCCGCAGCCCGCCTGGTATTGCGGATGTTCTGAATGCGGCTTAGCTTAAAATACCTGGCTTCTTCCTTTTGGTTGCACCAGCCGTACAAATACCAAGCTTGCCCGCGGAATACAATCTTCCACGGCTGAACAAAACGCCTGCCCACTTCCCCATGGCTTGAATAATAGTCAAAGCAAAGAACCTGCTTTTTTAGGATTGCGCCTTTTGCAACGTCAAAAACAGTCCTAATATATGCCCCCAGCGGATTCCACGAGCCAAAGTCCACTTCCAACCAGTCAGTCTTTTCTTTTGTAAGTGAACGGATTTTTCCTGCGGCGGCCCGGCTTGCATCATCACCAGACAAAGCAGAAACCGCATTTGCCGCAGCAGCAAGACTAACCTTTTCGTCTTCGGTTAAGACGGTTTTGTCCAGCGAGTAATTCCCGTCTATTTCTATGCCCCCGCCAAAGCCTTTTGTAGAAAAAATAGGAATCCCGGCAAGGCAAAGGGAGTCTATCCAGCGGTAAATTGTACGTGTAGAAACCCCAAAATGCTCCGACAAGTCCCTGGCAGTGGCTTTCTTTTTGTCTATCAGAATGTAAACCAGCTCAAAAAGGTTCTCCGTATTAATCATAGGAATATTTTAGCATGAAAGATATGACAGGTAAATGTCATATTTAAAAGAGAATGCAAAACTCGCTCCAGCGTAACAAATTATGCGCTCCCCCAACAAATACCTATTTGGCGGGGGAAACAGGCGATTTTGTTGTTCAACAAAAACACTAGATGCGGTGTAAACAAAAACAAAGCTTTTATCCAAAATACAGCTTCTCATTCACCAACCTTCGTAAAACTTGGGATAAAAAATGAAAACCAGGACTGCTATTAACCACAATATTTCCCACAGTATAACACTGTAAATAACAAATGGTTCATTTATAGAATGTTTATATCTTATTATCAACATTCCTCCCCAGCCTATTAAAATAGAAATTGCACCAATGAACCAAACAAGAATGTAACCGAATACCATTTCAAGAATTTCCATTCCCTATTACTCCATATTTCTGAGTTCTTGTTTTAAGGCTTTTGACCTGTCGGAATTATCCCAAACCCCCGTTACAGTCCATTTCCAGTCTGAATGATAACCGACAACTCCGTCATCCATCATCTCCTGTATTTTTCCTTTTGCATAATTATACTTACTAATAAGACCTTTTTTTGAGCTTGATGTTAACTCCGAACCAACAAACTTCCTAACAACTTGATCCAACTCGATTTCTTTTTTAGTTACGGCAGGAAGCTACAGGCTAATCTTAAAGACCGCCTACGGATCCAAAACTCGCATAAAAAAAGCCGTAAGAACCGGTGTCTACAGCGAAAAAGTTATGCTTGC
Organism: Treponema sp. UBA6988; assembly: GCA_002448445.1. Taxonomy (GTDB): domain Bacteria; phylum Spirochaetota; class Spirochaetia; order Treponematales; family Treponemataceae; genus Treponema_D. The sequence goes on along the minus strand of DJYC01000051.1, from coordinate 30,055 downwards.
ATAAAAAAATAGCGGCAGGGGGTTTTTGCTCCTTGCCGCTTTTCACCCCAAAGAAAACTTTCTCTGGGGTTCATTTCTTAAGGCTCTTTAGCGGCCCCAAGTCATAATCATATCGTAGTTGTCTTCGCGCACTTCAAAATACTGATTGTATTCACCGCAAGTCGGACAGTATTCAGGAGCGTTTGGACCTACAACGATGTGGCCACATTTAAGGCATTCCCAAACTTTAACTGTGCTGTTCTTAAGCTGGGAAGATGAATCTTCATCCTTTAAAAGCGAACGGTAGCGCTCCTCGTGACGCTTTTCAATTTTTGCAACTGCACGGAATTTTGCGGCAAGTTCCTTAAAGCCTTCAGCTTCGGCAGTCTTTGCAAAGCCTTCGTACATGTCGGTCCATTCAAAGTTTTCTCCGTCAGCGGCAGCCTTTAGGTTTGTAGTCGTATCGCTAATTCCGCTAAGTTCCGTCAGCCACATCTTTGCGTGCTGCTCTTCGTTACCGGCAGTCTTTTCAAAAATCTTTGCAATTTTTTCAAGTCCGTCTTTTTGTGCCACCTGAGAAAAATAAATATACTTGTTGCGCGCCTGTGATTCACCCGCAAACGCTGCCAGCAAATTCTTTTCTGTCTGTGTACCTGCATACTTGCTCATTTTAATCTCCTTACACTATAGCCAAATTTTCTTCTATTATATTTCAGAATTCCCTTGTCTACAAGAGCAATTTTATTGTAATTGGCAAATACTTTTTGATTTTTGGAGCCGCCTTAATATTAAAACTGTGCCCGGCTGTCCGCCGGTCAGACTCTCGTGTATCCCGCTTTCCAGGGTTCCGGGGGCCCCTACCCCCTCCATTACTCCACTTCGTTCCGCAACGGCTGCGCCGCCCTTCCAATCGGGGCTAGGTTTCTTTTCAAGATCGCTTGCACAAGAGGTATTTTTTACTATAATAACAGAGGAGAGAAAAATGGCCGAACAAATTTTTGCCATAGTAATGATTATCTTACTGCTCAACATTCCAATCTTTATCTTTTGGAGAAAGACAAAAGATAGCAAAGACCATGCCGTCATAATTGCCCACAGAATCATTTCCGCTTGCCCTGTGGAAACAAAACCATTATCTTGTCCTTCTTGTTCCATGCATTGCTCTCATCATCTACCCGTTTTGGTGGGGAATACACGCGGAGCTTACCGACAAAGAGCGGGCTTTTCTTGTTGCAGAACGGGGCTTTCACATCCTGAACACAAAGGCAAAAAGCATACTTGTTCAATTCATCACTTTCCCACCCTACTACCTTATAGCCGCATGGAAAATGACTACGCTAAAAGCAAACAAAGACAAGGAAAGCCAAAATGAATAAAAGTAACAAACCACTTACAAAGTCTCAGGCACATGCAGGCCTCATATTTTTATTATGCCTATTGGCTTTTTATATTTGCCTTAACATTTCTATTACGACAATTCAAAAAAGAATACGCTCACACTGCGAAGAAAATCCGTCAAAGGTAGATGTCTCGCAATACTTAAACGAACACGATTCGGGAACCGCATTTGTCTTCTCTCCAAAAGACAACACAAACTGTTCTTACATCATATTTGAAATACTTTGCGGAGAAAAATCAGCGACATATTATTTTTACCGGTCGGAAAGCTGGATTATCATCCGTGAAAAAAAATATTCCAGTGTCTTTTTAAATTTACTGAATATGCCCAATAGGATTTCCTCATATAACATTGACGGAAAAAGGTTTTCGGTTGTCAGCAGCAAAAACAGTTGGCACCACAGTAGCCACCTTAACAACTACTCAGAACTTCTCGCCGAAGCTGGAATTAGGCTGTCTAAGAATTAATAACAATATTTTACTTCCCATGAAAAATTGTTATTAAACATTACAAAAATATTGCTTTTATTTGCCGCTTTCCTGTGCTATTCTTTTTACAGCAGGAGAAAAAATGGAACTTACCTTTGACACGGCAACAAGCAAAGACATAAATGAATTGGTTCGCCTTAGAATTGCATACATGAAAGATGATTTTGGTTCCGTAAGCCAAGAAGAAAAAAACGGCATGGAAAAACAGCTGCCCGACTATTTTAAAAGAAAACTGGGCACGGAGCTTATAGTTTTTACCGCACGCGACAAAGAAAAAATCGTTGCGGTGGCATACCTGCACATAATAGAAATGCCTGCAAATTCAGTTCTGCTGAACGGACTTTACGGAGAAGTGCTAAGCGTATACACGGAGCATGAATACCGCGGAAGGGGCATCTGCACAACTCTTATGCAAAACCTTGTTGAACACGGCAAAAAAATAGGCCTTGGAAGAATAGACCTAAAAGCTACAAAAGATGGCTACCCAATCTACAAAAAAGTTGGTTTTACAGATGTTGAAGCCCGCTACACGGCAATGCGGATAAAATTTATTTAGCAGACATAAAGTGAAAAGTGTGTTACTGTATAAGTAAATGGAAATAAAAGAAATACACGAAAACAAAAAAGACTTCCTTGACCTTCTTCTTTTGGCAGATGAACAGGAAGAAATGGTTGACAAATATTTGCAGGATGGAAGAATGTTTGTCCTTACAGATAACGGAGTAAAAGGCGAAGTGGTAGTTACCAACGAGGGCAATGGCATTCTAGAAATTAAAAACATCGCTACAGACCCAAGCTGCCACGGAAAAGGCTACGGTAAAAAGCTTATTCAGTTTGTGGAAGAAAAATTTAAGGGAGAATATTCTGTTCTTCAGGTTGGAACAGGCGACAGTCCCCTTACAATTCCCTTCTACGAAAAATGCGGATTCAAGCGCTCACACGTAGTAAAAAATTTCTTTACGGAAAATTACGACCATCCAATTTTTGAATGTGGAATTCAGCTGGTAGACATGATCTATCTGCAAAAAAATATATGAGGAGTTTTTTATGGTCTCCTTCGGTTAGACCTTATTGCAAACCATATCAAGACCAATATAAAAGAAAGCGACTGTGCAACCGCCACGCGCAGTGCCATCATTTGGTCAGCGCCGTCTTTTGACACGACATGCAAAATGTTAACAATCGTATTGTTCACAAAATGGTCTCCCATTCCCATAAAAATGCTGCCTGTCATTTTTGTAAGCATGGCAAACTTAAAGCCCACAAGCGCAGACGTAAAAACCAGCATTGCCGAGTTTGCAACCGTTCCAGCCATGCTGCTTTCTCCGTCCAAGAAATTTCTTACTGGACCAACAATGTGCCAAAAGCCAAACAAAGCGGATGCTATTAACGCAGAAAGTATAAAACTGTACTTTTGACTAAGGATTTTGTTAAAGAGTCCACGGAAGACGCCTTCTTCCATTAGGACATTTATTATATTACCCGCAATGCAGATTACAAAAAACAAAAGGCTGGTATTGTAGCCAAGATTTTTGTCTATTGCGTATGTGCTTACATAAAGCTGTAGGGAATCAAAATTTCCAAGAGAATTAATTATAAGGCATTCTACCGTATAGGCTATGGCAAAGGTGCAAAGTCCAAAGGCAAGCCCCTTCCCCAAATTGACAAGAGCTCCTTCTTTTGAAAAACCAATTTCTGCTGCGCTAAAGTGCAAGATTCCTGCATAAATAAAAAGCACAAGAATTCCAACCAGCTTATGGACAACTGCTTCTCCAACCCAGGTTCTGTCTGTGCGTAAAACAAAATATTCAAAAATCCTGAATGCAAAGCAAACAAGATATATTATAAAAACGATTGAAAAGACCCTTTGATTTTTTTTATCCAACATTTATACACCTATATCGTTTATAATTTTTACTCCGTATTTTTTTATTAAAGATAACACAAAAAAAAGCATATCTTCTACACCTTGCCTCTCATCAATCTGCAAGATTCAATCTGCAAGATATTTTATAAAACTAAAGGGCTTTGACTTTTTGTGCAAAGGTTATATAATAAAGGAATGAATAAGTTTGCAAGATTGGTATTTGCCGGTGTATTTTTTTTGTATACACTTACAATGACGGAAGGATGTGCCACAACTCCTGAGGGGCAGCTTCCAGGAGACCAGGCTTTGTCGGTTCAGGAAGGCGCTTCCGAGACAAAAAAAAGCAGTTCTGATTCAGGTGAAAAAAAACCTTCAGACACACAATCACAGGATTCAAAGTCAAGTGATTCGACACCAGCTGCGTCGACAACATCTGATTCAGCAGATGACATACAAGAGGAAGAAGAAAATGTTGCAACGGTAGATATAAAAGGCCGCCCGTCTTCTGACTTAAAGGTTCCGCAAACTGTTGAGCAGTACAAGCTTTCCAAGGTTGTGCGTGTTTCGCCAGACATTGTTCAGGCTGTCTATAAAAATACGGAAACAAAAGGAAAAGTTCTTACCGTAACCAAGGCCTATGGAAACCTCGTTCCCCAGGTGATGATTCCAAATTATACTTCCAAGAATATTTCCTATTCCGGAGAAAACCTAAAAGGGCTTTATGTTGTTCTTGGCAGGGAAAATTCGCTTTGCCGGAGTGCAACTTGGGTTAGCGGAGACTTTGCATTTGCTTTTATGGCGGATGAAGGCTTTACTTACGAGAACTTAGATTCCTTTATTCAGCAGATTTACTAATTGCAAATTACTTTAGGACGGTACTTTTTTAGGCTCTGCCATTCATTTTTTTGCTAACTCGACTGGCAGGCATGCTCGTCACCGCCTTCGCTTGAAACTTCGTTGCGAGAACCGCCCTTCGCTTTGCAGCTCATTGCCGCTTGCGCGGCAACTAAAGGGGCTACACGGAGGCGTAAGCTCCTTTTGCCGTTTGCAGGATATTTTTTTGCTTCCATTTGTAATTAAATCGTTTCAGATGTATTTTAAACGGTGAAGGATTTTATTATGACAAGAAATATTTTGTTTTGCAGAACGCGCGTTTTTTTTCTTTTTTACCTTGGCTTTTTTTGCGCCACTCTTTTTACCTTCGCACAGGAAGTGTCTCCGATTGCAAATTTGCCTTCCGTTGAGCCTCTTTTTCTTTACGATTGCGGAGATTCCTTTGATGACGAAGACATTATAAAAGCTGCCCTTGAATTTTCCGAATGCCCTGCTAGCTCTGCAGAAGGCCAAGCTGCCCTGTTGCGCTATGCCAACTTACGGCAGTCAGCAACCTCCCCTTCTTTTTTAAGCTTGAACCAAGTTGAGAGAGCCGAAAAAATTCTTTCCCTGATGTATGAAAAGGTCATTGTTGCCTATAAAGAAAGGCAGACAAGGCTGAACGTCATGTTTGCAAACGGAAGCTACAACTGTGTTTCTTCCAGCCTGCTTTATCTTGCACTTGCAAAGGCATGTGGGCTTGATGTCCGCGGGCAGGTAACCCCCAACCATGCATTTTGCACCCTCTATGTAACGGACGGTTCTGGCGGCGGAAAAGCAAAGATAGATGTTGAAACTACTAATCCCTACGGCTTCAATCCCGGGATCAGGCAGAATGTTCAGGTAGATGCATCCGGCGGCGGACGCTATACGGTTGTGCCCAAGAGAAATTACAGCGGACGCTATGAGGTAGAAGACAGGGTATTTGTTAGCCTTGTGGGGGCAAACCTTGCCTCAGATTACGACAAGGCCGAAAACTGGCAAAGGGCGGTTCCTATGCTTGCCGCGTGTGCTGCCTTTACCAAGAACTGCAAAAATTCCAAGCACGACAACCGACTGGAATTTGAAAAGATGTGCACGAATTATGTTGTGAGCCTGCAGCGCGAAAAGCAGTTTGGCCTTGCCATTGAATGGCTTGATACCGTCTTGGCAAAGTGGGGCAGCGGGAATGAGCTTTTGAAAACTTACGAAAAGACGCTTTCCAACTATATAATTTCCATCTGCCGGAAGGGTTCCTTTTCTTCGGCAAAGGACTGTCTGGAGCAACGCAGGGGCAAAATTGGTGCGCAGGCATCGGCCCGCATTGAGCAACTGATTTTTGAGAGCGAAGTTCAGTGGCACCTTGACGAGGCCCGCGGGGATGATGCGGCTATTGAATACCTGCATGGCATACGCTCGCTGGAAATTGCAAAGCAGCCAAGGAACGCTTCAAAAATAAAGCAGAGGCTTGAGCAGCATTGGCTGAATAAGATAAATGCGGCACAGGCCGACGGGGACTTCTTGTATGCGGCAACCATTGCTGACCAAGGGATGGCGGACATTGGCAGCAGTGGCATTCTTTCAAATGCAAAAAGGAACTGCTTCCACAATTACGATGCCTTTTACCACAACAAATTTGCAGATTTTACAAACAAGAAGCGCTATGAAGAGGCTCTTGACGTGCTTAATGAAGGCTTGAGCGGCAATCCGGAAAGCCAGACTCTAAAAAAAGATTTGAAACTTCTGCAGAATATGATGGACAGGGAATAGTAAAAGAAAAGTCCAGATTAACTTCGGCACCACCATCATCTGAATACCGTTGCTTCCTTCCGGATCTGGCGGGGTTTTCCAGCGACAATGTGCAAAGCATCTGGACAAAGCGGAAAGAGGGGGATTCGAACCCCCGACAGACTTTCGCCTGTGCACGCCTTCCAAGCGTGGACCTTAAACCACTCGGACATCTTTCCAAAACAAAAAAAATACAGGACTTTTTGAATAAAGCCACCGCAGTCAATTAAGTCAACACCTTCTTATGCAATGCGGCAGTCACCAGATGACAAGCATCCGGCATATCCAAAAACCTGTAATAAATAGTGAGACTGGGGGAGTTCGAATCCCCAACCTTCGGCTCCGCAGGCCAACACTCTATCCAGTTGAGCTACAGTCTCAAAGTTGAACAAAAGCGTTTGTAGGGCTGTTTGTTCGGTAGCGGAGACGACAGGGGTTGAACCTGCCCGGCCCGTTAGGAACCGACGGTTTAGCAAACCGTTGTATTACCGCTCTACCACGTCTCCAAATTGGAAACACCGAAGCGCTTCCTTTCCCGGAGCGAGAGGGATTTGAACCCCCGATACCCGTAAGAGTATAACGGTTTTCAAGACCGCCGCGTTCGACCACTCTGCCATCGCTCCAATGATATGCAGTTACTATATCATAAACAAAAAATCGTGTCAACAAACAACGCTAAAATTCATGGAAATCAATCGAATTCGCCAGAGAATCTGTCTTCCCTAAAACTTCCTTTCCAGGCGGTCAAATCCGTCCGTAAGCTTCTTTGCAATTTCTACAAGTTTTGCAAGGTCACCTTTACGCGCGCCCTCTATATTAAGCGGCATAACCGGATCGTGCAAAGAAAGCCTAAGGAGCATCCAGCCCTTAATATCTTCGCTGTTAAAGGAAATTCTTACGCCTTCATAGGAATGTGGCAGAGTGTAGCCTGCATCACTTGCACGCTTTTTAAATTCATCAAGAACCTTTAGGCCGTATTCCTTAAAATCTTCACCTTTGATTTTAAAGCGGAATTCTCCGTCTTCTACGAGAGGCGGAAGTTTTTCTATGAGGGAACTTAAGCTTTTTCCCTTAACGGAAGCCTGGGCAAGGGCAATGATAAGCTTTACCGCAAGGAAGGCTCCGTCGTCCAGGAAGTAGTTGTCCTTTAGCGCACCGTGGCCGGAAGTTTCCATTGCAAGCGGAGCAACCGTTCCAGAAGCGTTAAGTTCCTTCTGCTTGTCTATTACGTTTTTGTAGCCGCGCTTGTAGCAAAGGTGCTTTAGTCCAAGAACGTCTTCCAGGAAGTAGGTAAGCCTGTCGGAAGTGATGGAGTCCGTAATGATTGTAGAACCCGGGTATTCCGGTGCAAGGATTGCCGCAATCATTGCTATGATGGAGTCACGGTTGATTTCCCTGCCGTCGTTCAAGACTGCGCTCATGCGGTCAACGTCTGTGTCAAAGATAAGGCCAAGATCCGCCTTGTTTTTTAGCACGGCATTTTTGATGGCTTCCATGGCCTGCTTGTTTTCCGGATTTGGAATGTGGTTGGGGAACATTCCGTCCGGCTCCAGGAACTGGCTGCCACTTGTGTCTGCTCCAAGCGGTTTAAGAATCTTGTCTACAAAGAATCCGCTGGCACCGTTACCGCTGTCCACAACAATATGCAATCCCTTAAGCGGCTGCTTTTCGTCTATGTCCTTTAGGGCAGATGCAATTTTATTCTTTAGGTATTCAGCGTAAATGCTTATTAAGTCCACCGACCCAACAGATGCGGCTGCCGAAGCCTTTTCCACATTGGCCTTTTCTGCCTGCGAAAGGATTTCTGTTATGTCGTCGTGCTCAAGACCGCCGTCTTTGTCAAAGAATTTAATTCCGTTGCGGTTAAATGGAAGGTGGCTTGCCGTAATCATTGCGGCACCGGTAAAAGCTGTTTCCTTAAAAACAATGGACATGAACATGGAAGGTGTGGTTGCCATTCCGCAGTCAACAACACTTGCACCTGCAAAAATAATTCCTTCCATGAGGGCAGAAGCAAGGTCTGGACCTGTAATGCGGGAGTCGCGTCCAACACCAATCTTTAAGTCTTTTGCCTGGCAAGCTGATTTTTTTGCAAGCCAATTGGCAAAAGCATATCCAATCTGCCTTGCAATCTGGGGCGTAAGGTTTACATTTTCTCCTTCAACACCTTCAGAAGCAATTCCGCGGATGTCGCTGCCGTTCTGAAGTTTCATAAAAGCTGTCATATATTTTCTCCTTGTTTTTTATTGCAAATTTTGAACAGCCCTATTTTAAAGCTTTGCATAAGAATTGCCAATAGGTAAAAAGGTTTTTGATTTGTACTTTTTAGATGACAGTTCTTGTGGCAGCACCCTAAGCAAGCTAAAGCGAAAATGTCTGTTCGCACAACTGAGAGAACTCCTTTTTGAAACGTTCCCTGCCGAATTTTGCCGCATGCTCAGCTATTACTGCCGGATCAAAAGTTCCTGCGGAATTGACTTTTTCAAAATGCTCCATTGCTTTTACCAGACTTTCCACATTCTGTTCGTCAAAGAAAAGACCCGTCTTGTTTTCTACAACAGTCTCTCTTGCACCTCCTTTGCCATAAGCAATTACCGGGCTACCGCAAGATTGTGCCTGTACCGGAATAATGCCAAAGTCTTCCTCTGCGCAGAAAAGCAAAGCCTTGCAGCGTTGCAAATAATCCCTTACTTTTTCATCGCTGATTCTTCCTGTAAATTCAACAAGGGGATTTTTTGCCGCAAGTTTTTTTAATTCCTTTAGCTGGGAACCGCCGCCTATTACGATGAGTTTTTTACCTGACTTTATGCAGGCCTGAATGGCAATGTCTGCTCTTTTGTAGGGAACGAGCCTTGAAAAGAAAACGTAAAAATCTTCGCGCTTAACATTGGGATTGTATGAATAGAATTCCGTGTTTACAGGCGGATAAATTACGGTTGATTCCCTGTTCCAGAATTTTTTTATTCTGCGGGAAATGTAATTTGAATTTGCGCAGATTGAATCAATCCTCTGCGAAGAAATAAAATCCCATTGGCGGATTGCAGGCATCCATTTGTTCATGAAATGCCTTGTTAGCCTTCCGCTACGTTTTTTGTAGTCATAAAACAAATCCCAGGCATAGCGCATTGGAGTGTGAACGTATGCTATGTGGGGAACTGTCGGTGGAGTTATTACCCCCTTTGCACATGATGAAGAGGAACAGATTACCAAGTCGTAGTCTGAAAAATCAAATTCTTCAAAAGCCTTGGGCATAAAATTCAATAGCTTTGTATAAATGCGTGTTGCAAATGGAATTTTTTGAAGATGCGATGTGTAGATTTTATTTTTTGAAAAGTGGCTGCCCATCTTTTTTTTGTCGTAGACAAGGGTAAAAATATCTGCTTCCGGGTACAATTCAAGAATCGCTGCGACAACATCTTCTGCACCGCCGTAATTTACAAGCCAATCGTGTACAATTGCAACTTTCATAAGATTATCCTCTGATGTCCTCTAAAATTGAATTAAGAATTTTATTTGCCGTGTTTTTATATGAATATGTTTTTTTGAAATTTGGAAGCGGGGCATCATCAAAATAAACCAAGACCAGCTTTTGTGCCAAATCGTCAACGTTTCCGGCCTTGAAAAAGCAAACAGGAAGATCCGCATAAATTTCTTTAAAAACAGGAATGTCGGAAATTATTGCTTTTGTTCCCGAATAAAGAGCCTGCAATGGGGGAATGCCAAAGCCTTCGTACAGTGAAGGCTGAACAAGAATCTTTGCGGATGCAAGAAGCTGCTTTAATTCTTCGTCAGGAAGGAATCCTGTAAAGACAATATTGTTTTTTTCCGCGGAAGAAATCAATTCCTGAAGCTCAAGGTCTGCCGTCCTAAAATTTTCCTTTGAGCCAACAATAAGAAGCTGGGGTTTTTCTTCTTCGGCAAGAGATAAGCTGTTGCGGAATTTTATGAATGCCGGTATTAGCGTTGCCAAGCCCTTGTGCTTTTTTATGTTGCCCACAAAAAGTATTGACTTGCTTTTTTTACTTCCTTCTGCTGAATTTTCTTCCTCGTTATACAGGGGAACTCCGTTGTAGACTACCGTAAGCTTTTTTTTGCAGCCCAGTTTTTTTATTATGCGTTCCTTGCTGAATTCAGATACGGTAAAAATTCCTTTGCTAAGGCGGATAGCGCGTTTGTAGATTTGCTTGCGTATAAAAGTTCCTGCTTTTCCTGCAATCTCCGGCATGTCCAGGAAAATTACATCATGAATTGTGGTGTAGACCGGGATTTTTATTCCTCTGGAAAAAATGCGTCCAGGGACGTTGCAGTAGGGCGAAAAATATGCGTCGCAGGAATTTATTTCATCCAGCACTTCCTTGGGGAATGCAAGCATCTCCTTTAGCGAAAAGTTTTTTATGCCACATGGAATGAATTTAAGATTCTTTCCTTCCGACTTGCCATCTGAAGAAATGCCTTGCTCTATTTCTTCCTGCTTTTTTTGCGGCAGTCCCAAAAACAAAATGGATGTTCCGCTGGAAATAAAAAAGGGTATTATGCTATCCAAAAAGGTTCCTATTCCGCTCTTACCGCTCATGCGGCAGTCTATGGCCAATTTCATTTTTGAACCCCACTTGTATTTATGGCTTTGTCCATCCATTCAAAACGCTTTTCTACCCAATCCGAAAAATAATTCACTTCTGCGGCAAAGGTCTTGCGCCTTTTCCAACCAGGTGCGTGGGGCCACTGGCGGTGTCCTATGTTTTTCCAGAGCTGGTCGTTTATCATTATGGGGCCTTCAATCTCTTCCGCTGCCATGTGAATCCATTCTGGTGATTTTTTTATGAGTTCTTTTTTTGAATTCCACCGTTCTTTTACAAAGTTTGCAAAAAACGGATCTTCAAAAAGCCGCTTGAACCATTGGCTTTCTTCTTTTACCCAAAAGCCCTCTGGATTTTCACAGCCGTCATAGCTTATGTTTCCGCATGAAATGTCAAAGTCCCAGATAGGCCCCATGTAGATTTTTCCCGTGCTTGAGTTATAGTAAAGGTAGCAAGAAGCCTGAAAGCGTGCATCGTGGTTTTTTGTAAATTCATTTATCAAATACCAGTCGGCAAAGCTTTGCAGGTCAAGATATTTTTGCCAGCCCTTTTCTTTGTCTGTAAAGTTTTCAGAAAAAATTGCGTCTTCCACCTGTTGAATAAAATTTTGCTGGCTCTCAAATTTTTCCTTGCTGGAATTTTCTGGCTGTCTTATGCTAAAGGCAACGTCTTGTTTGCTTTTGAAATTCCAAGCCTTGTTTTTTTGAGAGCGCACTTCAAAAAGAAAAGAACCTTCTTTTGTATTAAGCGGAAGCCGGTTTGGATGAATGTCAATTTTTTCCGTAAGCGCATAAAGTCCTTCGTAGCGTCCGTTTACAAATAGAGCCAGGAATTTAGCATCCGGTGTCCAGAGTCCGTCCTTCCAAACATTTTTTGCCAAGTAATAGGCGTATGCATTGCGCATAGATGTTTTGTCCGCAGTGTTTGCCATCAAAACCCATTTTTCTGCTTCTGGGAGTCCCAAAAGAGACGCCGCCTTGTCCAGTTTTAACAGGTAGGGCTTTTTGTAAAGTTCCCTAGTTTTCCATGTGGTGTTACCCCTGCCCCGGATTTTGCAGCTACCAGAAAGATTTTTCCCGCCATAATTAATGGAATATGTTGCCTTGACATATTTTTCCTTTGTCTTTATTTTTTTCCCGCCCTCGGTGTCTATGTATAAAACTGGTGTGCCGCTTTCCTCACATTTTTGCGGTGTGATATGTGCACTAAAAGAAAGCATGGCCGTAACAGCCATTATGACCATTGCAAGAAAAATAAAAAATGGAAACAATGGGGAATATCTTTTTATGCTCATTTTTTACCCTTTATTTTTTTTCCTATGCTGCGGATAAGGGATGCCTGTGCCTCAAAAAAATTGAACAAAAAGGGTATGTGTGCTTTTAGGTCTGCCATGGTAAACAAAAGGGGAGACTGCATTACGCTGATTATTCTTTTGTCAGAAAGCATGTGCACTTTGTTGAACTGAAACTTTGGATCCTTTATCATTTCCAGAATGTCTTGCGGAATTTTTCCTTCGTCCTTTATGCGCTGCTGAAGATTTTTGTCCGCAAGCTTATAATAGGGCTGGTAATTTTTGCCAGTCATCTCCGATGAGTAATAATGGATGATTTTTGCATCTTTTAAAAAGGCAAGTCCTCCGTGACAGGGCTGGCAGTTCCATTCACCGGGAAGCAGCTGTGCCTTCATCTGCGTGCGGTAATTTGCCTCGTTTAGGGCACTCTGGTCATGCATGTCATTCTTTTTGTAGGCGGAATATTTCCATGCTTCGTTCCATGCCTTAAAGAATTCCTTTGCATAAGGAGTATCTCGTGCAAGCACAAGGCCTCCGTTTATGTTACCGTTAAGAGCTGCCGTTCCGTGAAAGCCCAGCTTTTTGTCGCGCTTTACAAAAGTCTGTTTGTGCAAGTGCTCGTCAAGATAGACGTGGGCATCAAGTACGCCTGCAATTTCATAAGGGAAGTTTTCTATTGCACTAAGGTCAGAGCAGATTATTGTGTCGCAGTCAATGTACAAAAAATCTCCCTGCACGTAGTCTGGAATTGCCGTTTTAATAAGCCTGGAGCGTTCAGTGTTTCCAACTGTGTCTTCAAACGGTACGCTTATTATTTTTGCAAGCTCTTTGATGGCTGCTCTTTTTCCGCTGAATGTCTGGGCAGTCCCTTGGTCACAAAGAACAAAAACTTCCGCTTCCTTCATATAAAAACGAAGCGATGTAAGGGACATAAGGCACTGTTCATAGTAAAAGTCTGCCGGTGAAGAAACCAATACGTATACGTACTTCATCTTTTATAATACCCCTTATACCACTTAGCAAACTCTGCAAGCCCCTCTTCAAGCGTGGTTGAAGGCCTAAAGCCAAAGTCCTTTTCAAGGTCGCTTACGTCCGCATAGGTCTGGTAAACATCACCGCTCTGCATGGGCAAAAGTTCCTTCTTTCCCGGTTCAGAAATTATTCCTTCGCGCATCAGACACTTTTCAAGAATCTCCACGAATTTCATCAGGCTGGAAGGCTTGCTGTTGCCAATATTGTATACCTTGTAGGCAGCCCCGTCCTCCGTAAGGCAAGGCGTTTTTTGCATTATGTTTGTAATTCCGGTAACAATGTCGTCCACATAGGTAAAGTCGCGGTACATGTCGCCCATGTTGTAAATCTGAATCGGCTCACCCTTTACAAGCTTGTTTGTAAACTTAAAATATGCCATGTCCGGCCTTCCCATTGGTCCGTAAACCGTAAAAAAGCGCAGGCCCGTGCAAGGAATGCCGTAGAGCTTTGAATATGCATGTGCAAAAAGTTCGTTGGATTTTTTTGTTGCGGCATAGAGCGAAACAGGATTGTCCACCTTGTCTTCCGTTGAATAAGGAACCTTCTTGTTGCTGCCGTAGACACTGGAACTTGAGGCAAAGACCAGATGCTCAACCGGGTGATTTCTGCAAGATTCAAGGATATTGTAAAAACCGATAATGTTTGAATGAATGTAGCTGTCCGGGTGGTCAATTGAATATCGCACACCTGCTTGGGCCGCAAGGTTCACAACGACAGCAGGTTGGTAGTGTGTAAAGATTCTCTCGAGTTCAGTTTTGTCCGCGATGTCCTTCTTTTCAAAAATGAACCGGCTGCCAAATTCCTTTAGCATTTTAAGCCGCTCTTCTTTTAGCGAAGTATCGTAATAGTCGGTTATGCAGTCAACTCCGATGATTTTTATATTCTTAAATGAGGTAAGCAGCTTCTTGCACAAAAACGAGCCGATGAATCCAGCCGCACCTGTTATGAGAATTGTTTTGTTCTCTAAATCTATATTAGGCATATTTTAATTATAGTTAAAAAGCCCCTTTGCCGCAACCGATGGAAAAATCTATTTTTTAATTTTTTTGCGGCACTTGCTTTTTCAAGCGCATCATTTCTCCGCTGCCAGTCATGCCCATACTGTGGCGCTTGCGGGGTTCCGGGGGCCCCAACCCCCTCCATTGCTATCGCAACCCGCCTTCGGCGGGCCCCTCCAGTGCCTGCCGCGCTTTCTTTTGCAAAAGTTTCTTAACCGCCAATAACTGAAAATCCAGACGTGTTAACCTCCGGCTTGGGCAGCTCGTCGTCAGCGATGCATTTTTTTACTTCGTCAAGGCAGGCATCCAGAATGTTAAGGGCCTGGTTCATGGCCATGCTTATTTCCGGGCTAATGTCTTCAATTTCCTGCAGGCCGTCAAAAATTGCATTGTAGCCTTTGTTCATTTTTCTGTAGTTGTCGCGGGTCACTTTCATTCTTGAATCCTCGTAAAAATATGGGCTCTTGTACAAGCAATAAAAAAAAATTATCATAAAGTTATAATTAAGGGAAGTACGGGGTCTTATGCAGATAAAGCTAAATGATTTAAAAAAATCCTATTCCACAAAAGACGGCGTTGTGAATGCGGTTAACGGAATTTCGCTGGAAATTCCAGACAATACCATTTTTGGGATAATTGGAAAAAGCGGTGCCGGAAAATCTACTCTGGTCCGCCTTATAAGCCTCTTGGAAAAGCCTGATTCGGGAAGTGTTTTTTACGGAGAAAAGCAGGTAGACAACCTGGGCAAAAATGAACTTATAGCCCAGCGCAGAAGAATCGGAATGATTTTTCAGAATTTCAATTTGTTTTCTTCCAGAACTGCGGCAAAGAATATTGCCTATCCGCTTGAAATTTGCAATACACCGAAAGACAAAATAGAATCCCGCGTAAAGGAAATGCTTAACCTTGTAGGTCTTGCAGACAGGGCAGATGCACCGGTAAGCACGCTTTCCGGTGGTCAGAAGCAGCGTATTGCAATTGCCCGTGCCCTTGCCACGGAACCGGACATCCTCTTTTGCGATGAGGCTACCAGTGCCCTTGACCCCCAGACAACACAGTCGATTCTTGACCTTATCCGCCAGATTCAGGCAAAGATGAACCTTACGGTGGTTATGATTACCCACCAGATGGAAGTTGTCCGCGATGCATGCAGCCTTGTTGCAGTTGTAGATGACGGACGCGTTGTGGAACAGGGAACTGTATCCGATGTTTTTACATGCCCAAAGTCCCTCGTTACAAAGGATTTTATCTCCCGCATTACTCAGGCTCAGCCGCAGATTTTGCGCTGGTCAGAGGACGGTGGCAAATACATTCTGCATTTTGTTGGCAGCGACACGGACAGGCCAGTGCTAAGCGATTTGTGCAAAAAAATAGACGTAGACCTGAACATACGTGCGGGCGGCATACAAAACCTGCCGGGTAAAAAAATAGGCACTATGATTACCGACATTACAGGTTCCAAGGAAAATGTTCAGAAAGCACTTGCATACCTTAAGGAAAGGGGAATTCTTGTGGAAGATGCGGAGGAAGAAAAATGAAGTTAAGCTGGGAAGAAATATTTGGACTTGTGGGAATTGCAACAGGTCAGACCGCTCTTATGGTTTTGTTTTCCACAATATTTTCCGTGCTTTTAGGATTCCCGCTTGGAATTCTTTTGTGCACAAGTGAGCCACTCAACGGAATAGCTCCAAAGCCTGCACTAAACCAGGTGCTTAGCCGCATTGTAAACATTGTGCGCTCTTTTCCATTCATAATCTTGATTATTCTTTTGTTCCCGCTTTCACGCCTTATTGTGCATACGACAATTGGAACAAAAGCAACGATTGTTCCGCTAAGCATTGCCGCCGCACCTTTTGTTGCCCGCGTAATCGAGTCATCGCTAAAGGAAGTGGATGTTGGCGTAATTCAGGCTGCAAGAAGCATGGGTTCCACAAACAGGCAGATAATTTTTAAAGTGATGATTCCCGAAGCATTGCCTTCCCTTGTGGACGGAATTACACTTACAGTAATAAACCTGATTGGCTACTCAGCCATGGCCGGTGTTGTTGGCGGCGGTGGTTTGGGTCAGCTTGCAAACAGCTACGGTTACCAGCGCTTTGAGACCCGCGTTCTTGCGGCAGCCGTAATCGTAATTATTCTTATGGTTGAAGTAATACAGGCTTTGGGTTCCTTCATCAGCGGAAGGATAAAGACCAGAAGGTAACGCTAACTAAAATGCAAATGGACAGCAAAAAAAAGCCGTGTTATAATTTTACATAAATCAGTTTTTATGGAGAAAAAATGGCTGTAGGCGACGCTAGCATAAGGTACTTGAACCTTGACAGGATTGAAAAAGAAGCTAAGTCCGCAAAAAAATTCATGAAGTGGGGCTGCGTCCTTGTTTGTTTTTTTTGCATTGGAATACTGGGTTCATTGTTCAAAATCAATGATGAAAACAAGAAATTTACAGGAAATGATATTCTTTCCAGTTCAGACGTGAAACTTACAGAAGAAGAAAAGGCCATGCTTGCTCCCTATTTGGAAAAAAAGGAGACGAATCCCCTGTATATGTCCTGCATACTGCTGATTCCTTCTGCCATACCAATACTTATATCCAGAAAAAAGTTCAGGGAGATAGCATCTGCAAGACGCTACGAAACAATCTTTGGAAGCGACACCGACGGAATTATAACCGCAGACGAACTTTCTACCCAGCTAAAGCGGCCAAGTTCCAAAATCTTTGCCGAACTTAAAGACCTCTTTGCAAAGGGCTACTTTCAGAACTGTAGTCTTGGCAAGGAAGGAGATACCTGTGTAAAGATAGACAACGCCCTTGGAAATGAAGTGCTGGGCACAGGTTTTGTTGAGGTTACATGCAAGAACTGCGGTGCAACAAACCGCATAAGGGCAGACAGCCACGGCAAGTGCAGCTACTGCGGCAACCCCTTGTATGGAAAAATCCAGGAGGAATAAGATGGCAAAATACCTAAATATGGATCAGGTTTACAGATATGAATCAATTGCAGACAAATTAGTAAAGTGGGGTTTCATAGGAATTTGCTTTTTTGCATTGGGAGTCCTTTGCTGCTTTTTTCCTATAGCCGGAGAAAAAGTATCCATGAAGCTTCTGCCGGTTTACATAATACTGATGGCTGCATGTGGAATACCGATATATATTGGCAAAAAAAAGAATGGCGAAATATCAACTGCAATGCGCTACGAAAAAATCTTTGGAAGTGATGTTGACGGAACCGTAACGGCGGAAGAACTTTCGGCCCAGATGAATAAGCCAAGCTTTGAAATATTCCCGGAGCTGGATATTCTGTTCAAAAAAGGATATTTCCAGAACTGCAACCTTCAGCTTGGAGGAAAACCCTGCGTTAAGATAGACAATGCACTCGACGGTGACGACCTTGGCACTGGCTTTGTGGAAGTCAAATGCCCCAACTGCGGAGGAACTAGCCACATAAGGGTCGGAACCAATGGCACATGCAGCTACTGCGGGGAAAGCCTTTTTGGAAAAAGCCAGAAATAGTTTTTATGAAAGCATTCCTTTTTGCGGCCGTACTTTTAATTGCACTTTCTACAGTTGCCCTTGCTGCCTGCGCAACCGTGCCGCCTTCGTCCTTGCAGAACAATGTGCAGGATTCAGCGTGGCAGGGCAGAGAAAAACTAAGGGCATGGACTGTATATTCTGACAGGTGCCGCATTTCGAGGAAGCTTTTTCTTGAAATAGGAAAATCGCTAAACTACTACATAACGGCGGATGATGACGAAAAAATCCTTTACCTGATATTTGAAGACACCCACAGCTTTGCAGATGCCATACACGACATTGCATTTGTAACAAAATCTTATGAGCATGGTTCAAAAAAAATCAAGGCACACGGCGGCTTTGTAAAGGTTTGGCATTCAGGCTCCGAGCAGGTGATGAAGGAATTCTTTGAGCAGGTTGAAAAATATCCCGACTACGAGATAGTTTTTGTAGGCTGGAGCATGGGAGGTGCCATTGCCCATCTTGCCGCAGAGGAATTCAACTTTCGCACAAGAACTGATGAAGCCAATCCCGACAGCGGCAGAAAGGTTGTCCTTATTACCTACGGCTGCCCCAATCTTTTGTATGGAAAGGACATGCGCGACTATTTTGAGCGCTGTGTAAAGGCTGCCTATAATTTTGCAAACATAAAGGATCCTTTTGCAAAACTTCCTCCCGTTGCATGGAATTTTTTTGTAATCCGCCGCATAGAAGTTGGACAGAACTACAAGGGCAAAAAGCATCCCCACCTTTCTTATGGTCAAAAAGAGATCTACAAGGATATTGTTATAGACGAACCCTACGTACAGGTTTCGGAATAACTTAAACATCTTTATTCTTGACAAATAATCATTTAAATTATATATTCACTAGCAATTTTATAGGAATTACCCGAAAGGAGTTTTATATGAAAAAAGTACTTGTAGCTGCATTTGCTGCCATTGCTTCTGTTGCATTGATTTCTTCCTGCAAAAAGAAGGATTCATCCGTAACGATTAAAATCGGGGCAACACCCGTTCCACATGAAGGCTTGCTGAAGCTCGTAAAGGATGACCTTGCTACTTCTGGAATCAAACTGGACATTGTTGAATTCAACGATTATGTAACGCCAAACTCTGCTGTTGAGTCAGGTGATTTGGATGCCAACTTCTTCCAGCACAAGCCCTATCTTGACTCTTTCAATTCTGAGCATGGAACCCACCTTGTGGACATTGGCGGAATCCACATTGAACCATTTGCCCTTTATTCAAAGAAATACACAAGCCTTGCTGACATTCCTGAAGGCGCAACAATTGCAATCCCCAACGACCCGACAAACGAGGGCCGCGCACTGCTTCTCTTGCAGGCTGCAAACCTTATCACATTGAGGGCAGATGCTGGTCTTGAAGCAACACCTGTTGCCATTGAATCAAACCCAAAGAACTTTAAGTTTACGGAAGTGGAAGCTGCTTCCCTTCCCCGCGTTCTTCCCGATGTAGACGCAGCGGCAATAAACGGCAATTATGCACTTGCTGCTGGACTTAATTCAACAAAGGACGGCCTTTTCGTAGAAGGAAAAGATTCTCCTTATGTAAACATTATCGTTACCAAGCAGGGACGCGAAGAAGATGCAGCTCTCAAGGCTCTTGTAAAGGCCCTGCAGACTCAGAAAGTACGCGACTGGGTAAAGGAAAACTATCCCAACGGAGATGTTGTTACAGTGTTTTAATGAATGCTGAAAGGCATTCTTATTAAAAAAAGTTAAAAATACCGATTTAAGAATATGCGCGGTTTGATTTGATTCAGACCGCGTTTTTTTTACAGGATATTTATTCAACCGTTAAACCGCCTAAGGAAGGCTTTTGTCCTCTCTTCTTTTGGATTGTTAATCACTTCTTCCGGATTCCCCTGCTCAACAACCATGCCTCCATCCATAAAAATAATATGATCACTCGTATCACGCGCAAAAGCCATTTCGTGAGTTACCACAACCATAGTCATGTTTTCCTTTGCCAGTTCCCTGATTACTGTAAGAATTTCACCTGTAAGCTCAGGATCTAATGCACTAGTGGGTTCATCAAAAAAAAGCACCTCTGGCTTTAGGGCAAGGGCACGAGCAATGCTTACCCTCTGCTGCTGGCCACCGCTCAACTGGCACGGATAGGCCTTTGCCTTTGTCTCAAGGCCCATTTTTGCGAGCAGGTCCATTGCAACAGATTCGGCTTCTTCCTTTCCTTTTCCAAGAACAATCCTCTGGGCTTCCGTAATGTTACGCAAAACAGAAAAATGCGGAAAAAGATTGAAATTCTGGAACACAAGCCCGACATTCAGGGCTATGTTACGCAGAGCCACCTTGTCTGCATATATACCGTTTTTTACAAGAGATTTTCCACAGACACTTATGCTGCCACCAGTAACGCGCTCAAGCTGGCAGATTGTTCGAAGGAGCGTAGATTTTCCACTTCCGCTTGGACCTATTATTCCAAGAACATCTCCTTTATTAACAGTAAAGGAAATATCCTTGAGCACCTGCAAAGAACCGAAGCTTTTGCTCAAGTTCTGAACATTTAGAATTTCATTTGTAGTAATCAAGTTTTTTCTCCACGATGTCAAAGAATTTTGAAACACCCCAGTTCATTATAAAATAGAAAAGACCAGCTATAAAAAGAGGCACAACGCTTACGAGTCTTCCGCTCTGGGTCTGCGCCACATGAAAAAGCTCAACAACACCAAGAACCTGAACAAGAGCCGTATCTTTTACAAGCGTAATAACTTCATTGCCAAGTGGCGGTATTATCTTCTTGACAACCTGAGGCAAAACTACCCTCATAAAAGTCTGAGACTTTGTAAAGCCAAGCACCTTAGATGCTTCATACTGGCCTTCAGGAATTGACTGAATTCCGCCACGGTAAATTTCTGCAAAATAGCAGGCATAATTTATGACCATTGCAACAACAGCTGCCGTAAATCTTCCAAGCCCTTTATGGAAAATAACAGCCGGTGCAAAATAGACAAAGATTAACTGAAGCATTAGCGGAGTGCCCCGGATTATCAACAGAAAAATATTTGTTGTTGCAGAAATAATCTTTATGCGAGACATTCTTCCCATGCAAATTAAGAGTGCAAGCGGTATGGAAAAAATTAGCGTTAAAAAAAACACTTCAAGACTAACTACTGAACTCTTCAGCATAATAGTCAGAAGTTTTAAAAGTTTTATTCTCTCAAAGTAAGCAATCAGTATAGCCATGCCTTATTATAGCAAAACAGAGAGGCATCCTCAATCACTTTTGAGTTCGGTGACGGGCTTATACCCGCCACCAATCTGGCCCTTTGCCTATTTTTTTTGTTTTCCTATAACAGAAAGATCCTTTCCAAACCACTTTTCTGAAATTGCGGTTACTGTTCCATCTTTCTGCATTTCTTCGAGAACAGACTGGACTCTGTCGCGGAGTGCGGTATCTTCCTTGCGGAATGCCACACCGTATTCTTCTTTAGCAAGTTTTTCAGGAAGAACTTTAAGAGGTTTGCTGAATACCGTTATGTTGTAGCTAGCAACAACCTGATCCATGATTACAGCATCAAGATTGCCCAATGTTAAGTCGTTAAGAGCCGTAATGTTTTCCTTGAGCTCAACTATTTGCCTTACAGATTCCTTAAATTCTGGCATTGAATCAACAGCATCCTGTGCCGAAGAACCTGCCTGCAAACCAATTGTCTTACCGGCAAGGTCAAAAAGATTGTTAATGCTTCCATCTGCACGGACAACAGCTACTTGCGCATTATTAAGATAGGCATTCGTAAAAGCCATAGCTTCTTTGCGTTCTGGCGTCATAGTAAAACCGTTCCAAATGCAGTCTATTTTTTTTGTAGCAAGCTCCTGTTCCTTAGCATTCCAGTCAATCGGCTGGCACACAAGTTCAAGACCTAGCCTTTTTGCAAGCTCTCTTGCAAGATCAATATCATAACCTACGATTTCATCATTTTCATCGCGGAAACCTAGTGGCGGAAAAGAATCATCAAGACCTAATATGAGTTTTCCCTTCTGCGCAAGACATGCAAATTCCCCACTAGATGCAAATTTATCCTTTTTTGCGCAAGAAACTAACATGAAAACATCAGCTGCAAAAACAAAAGTCAAAGCAAATAATTTTGATACAATTCTTTTCATTTATCCTCATCCTATATTAATTATTAATGTTCTTTTAATATAGCAAAAAAAAAATAAATCTTCTACTGTGTCTGTTATTCAGCATCAAAATTATTTCAAGCTGCAGAAAGCTTTCGGTAAGCCGTGACAATCTGGCTCAAGGAATAACCTTCATCGTACCAAGCCTCGCACACCCCCATGCATTCCTTGTATTCACAAAGACAGCGCCTGGCATTTTCCACATCTGAATAGCTCTTCCAGCAGCCACAAAATTTGCAGTCGTGCCCCTTGTGGTTTTCAAATTCAATAACGTCAGCAAGAGGATATCCCAGTATAATTCCAACTTCATGGGGAAAGCCCTTGCCGCGCAGCATCCTGCAAAACAATTCCCTTACAAAGTCCCTGGCATCTGCCACCGCATAGCCCTTGCCTTCAAGGTATTCTTTTACAAAACCGTCTCGTAAAATATCGGCTGCCCACCCTACATTCAATGCGAGTATTGCCCTTGATGTTTTCGAAATCCTAACTGAGAAAAGGCTTATCCCCAGTTTTGAAGATTCTTTCCTCCAAGCCTCAAGTCCAACTTTGGAATACAACCTGTTTTGGACAAAAAAAATATTCCCCGGCTTGATATTGCAAATGGTTGGCGCACAATGATGAATCAGCATTTGATTAAAATTCATTTCGTTATCCAAAAGCGCAAGTCAGAGTGGCCTGCAAAATGCAATGCATATCTACAAGCCCCCTCACCTCTAAAAGCCTATTTTACGGCAGAAGCTGCCCATTCCCTGCACTTTTCAAGATCTGCATCTTCCGGCGTAAGGTGAACCATAAGCGGTTCTGCAACACTTACAGCCCCAGCATTTGAAAGACGGTCGTTCCAATCGCGGAGCCACTGGCCATCGCCCCAGTCATAGGAACCAAATATTGCAACTTTTTTACCGCCAAGAGAAGCTTCAATTCCTGAATAGAATTCTTCCATGGAATCTTCTAGGACTTCGTCACCCATTGCAGGACTTCCAAGAAGAATTACATCGCAGGCAGTTACCGCTTCTTTTTCGGCACCGTCAGCACTTGCAAAAACAACTTCCGCCCCGGAAGCCTTTACCGCTTCTGATATTGCATTTGCCATCGCCTCTGTGTTTCCAGTTGTACTTGCATAAATTACAGCAGCTTTCATAAATCACCTCTGTTAGATAAAGTTTCTTTTTTGTTCGTTAGCATTAGCTAACAAACTGCAATATACAGGGCTTTCTAAAGTTTGTCAATGCTAACTTTAGCCGCATACGCAAAGTCCACAATAAAAAATTATTGTAAGCTATTGCTAACTTCATACGAAAATGATATTGTATAACAGTTAGCTTTAAGCAACTATTTTTAAGGAGAAAAGGAAATGACAAAACTTGTACTGGTCAGGCACGGCGAAAGCGAATGGAATAAGCTGAATCTTTTTACGGGTTGGACTGACGTGGAACTTTCCGACAAGGGCCGGGAGGAGGCAAAGGCTGCAGGAAAGCTTTTAAAGGATGAGGGATACGATTTTGACATCTGCTACACATCTTATCTAAAGCGGGCGATTCACACCCTTAACGGAATCCTCTGTGAAATGGACAGGGAATGGCTTCCGGTAATCAAAACGTGGAAGCTCAACGAACGCCATTATGGCGACCTTCAAGGAAAGAACAAGGCTGAAGCGGCGGAAAAATTTGGCGAGGCACAGGTAAAAATCTGGCGCAGGTCCTTTGACGTAAAGCCTCCCCTTCTTCCCGATGATGACGAGCGTTCAGCAAAAAAACAGGCCATGTACAGGAACGTTGATCCGAGTTTTCTTCCGCAAAACGAAAGCCTTGAGACAACGATTGACCGCGTAGTTCCCTATTTCCTAGAAGAAATCAAGCCCCAGATGAAGGCCGGAAAGCGGGTAATAATTGCAGCCCACGGAAACAGCCTCCGTGCACTGGTAAAATACCTAGACAACCTTAGCCCGGAGGAAATCCTTGAGGTAAACATTCCCACAGGCACTCCACTTGTCTACGAGTTTGACGACGGATTTAACGTAATCAGGCACTACTATCTTGGCGACCAGGATGCCTTAAAAGCAAAAATGGAAGCCGTTGCAAACCAGGGTAAAAAGTCTTAGGAAAAGGTGAACGGACATGGACATAGCAGAAATTGATGAAAACGGAAAGGGCCTTCAGTTTTACGGAAAGACAAAGGTTGAGCGGCTGGAAAGAATTGAAGGGCAGCCTAACGTCTATCTCTTGCAGACTACCATTGAATGCGAAAGGGCAAGCCAGCTTTCTCCAAAAGCAGGCCAATTCTACCTAATCAGAAGCGCAAAGTCCGCCGTTCACTACAACAGACCTGTAAGCGTATACCATTCAGAAGAGTGGACAAGCAACGAGGGCAAAAAAAAGATTCTCGTACAGTTTATGATTCTGGAAAAAGGCCGCGGAACCGGTGAGCTTTGCCACATGACCCTCTGGGATGACATTTCCGTAATAGGCCCCCTAGGAAAAGCCTGGCCCTTGGATGAATGCCGCAAAATTGCAGAGGAAAATCCAGACAAGGCAAAAATCTGCATAGTCGGCGGAGGAATCGGCGTCGCACCGGTGGCAAACCTTGCACACAACCTACCGGATGCTTCCTACGATTTTTATGCTGCCTTCAAATCAGGCTCATACGGTCTCGAAAGAGTCCACGCAAACAGCCTCCAAATCACCACGGATGACGGCTCCTGCGGACTAAAAGGAATGCTGCCCTGCGCACTCACAAAAGAAGCAGTCCTAAAAGCCGGCTACAAACTGATACTCGCCTGTGGTCCCACCCCCGCCCTAGTATACATAAAAAATCTTGCCGCAGAACTGGGAATCAAATGCTACATCAGCATGGAGCACAGAATGCTCTGCGGACTGGGAGCCTGC
The DNA here is from genome assembly GCA_002448445.1 of Treponema sp. UBA6988. GTDB lineage: Bacteria > Spirochaetota > Spirochaetia > Treponematales > Treponemataceae > Treponema_D. The sequence continues at coordinate 5,220 of DJYC01000051.1, read as the reverse complement.
CTTGGCTGTACGATAGAAACCACAAATGGCCTCAAGCGCTGCTGCAAGGATGGCCCTGTTTTTGAAGCCGATAAAATAATCTTTGAAGCCCCTTCTCCACGCCGCAAAGCCCTGAACCAAGATGAAGAACCTGACCTGAGCGTAAACATTGCCGGAGTACATTTTAAGAATCCCACAATTGCAAGCGGAGGAACTTTTGCATTCGGCCAGAACTTTCGCGGGGTAAGCGACGTTGCTGCTTGGGGAGGAATTGTCTCCAAGGGCGTTACCCTCGAAGCCCGCGAAGGAAACCATGGCGAGCGCAGCCTAGAAGTTGCGGGCGGAAACATGAATTCCATAGGCCTGCAGAATCCAGGCATTCCCTATTACATAGAGCATCTCCTCCCCAAGATGACTGGCCTTGGCCCTGTTGTAATAACGAACCTCGCCGGAAGTGACATAGAATCCTATGTGGAAGGAGCAAAGCTTCTGGACAAGACCGACTGCGACATGATAGAGCTTAACATCAGCTGCCCCAATATCAAAGCAGCCGGACTTGCATGGGGAATGAGCGCAGACACCGCTTACTATTGCGTTTCTGCAGTCAGGGCCGTAACAAAAAAACCCCTGATGGTAAAGCTTTCTCCAAACGCTGCCGACAACCGGCCAATAGCAATCGCATGTATAAAAGCCGGTGCAAATGCAATCAGCCTGATAAACATGATTCACGGAGTTGCAATCGACATAGAAAAGGGAAAGCCATTTTTCAACAACGTGCACGCAGGTTATTCAGGTCCAGGGCTAAAGCCGCTTGCTCTTAGGATTGTATATGACGTGGTTCAGGAGATAAACAAGCTGCCACCCGAGCAGAGAGTTCCCGTTATCGGAATCGGCGGAATATGCACTTGGCAGGATGCCGTTGAGTTCATCATGGCTGGTGCCAGTGCTGTTGAAATCGGTCAGGCAAAATTCACAAACCCTAACGTTGCTATCGACATACAAAACGGTATCCGCTGCTTCATGAAAAGTCACGGCTATCATACGATTTCGGAAATGTGCGGAATAGCCCAAGTTGCAAGACACAACTCAGCCCATACGGACGAAAAAGGACGTTTTGCAGATCTAAAGGCAATGATGAAATAGTTTTTTTGGCGGTTCCCTGCCTCGCGGCAGGTCGCGCTTTCCGAGGTTCCGCGTCTTACGCGCTCCATTCCTCCGCTCCCATACGGTCGCTCCGGAACGCCTTCGGCGCCACTCCAATCGCTAACCGAATTTTATCTCCAGCCTTCCCATGTCTTTGTGGCAAGCCCCACCGTAGCGGACACCTTTCCATTGCGGCAGACGGGTTGCCTTAAAAGCTTGCCTTCTTTTTCGCTGTCGTCAAGATAGGCAATGCTTGCGTAATCCTTTAACTTTGTGTCGGTCATCGCTTCGATTGCATCTACGAATTGAAATTGAATGCGCCGTTCCTTGAAAAAACGCTGGGCAGTCTTAACGTCAAAGTTTTTGTTTGTACCAAAAATCCAAATCATATCACTTCCTTACACCTTCAGAACCTCTTTCCATTCCGCTTCTTTAAAGCCCGTGCAGACTGCATCGTCGGTTACAAGCAGGGGTCTTTTTACCAGCATGCCGTCACTTGCCAAAAGCTTAAACTGCTCATCCTCGCTCATGCCCGGAAGTTTTGCGGAAAGTTCCATCTCTCGGTAAAGGATTCCGCTGGTGTTAAAAAACTTTTTGAGCGGCAGCCCGGATTTTTTATGCAGCGCACGCAATGTCTTTTCGTCCGGATGTTCACCCTTAATGTCGATTTTCTTGTAGTCCACACCATTTGCATCAAGCCAGGCAAGAGCCTTTTTGCATGTGGAACAGCGGTCGTAACAGTAGACTTTTATCATGGAAGACTCCTTTTTATTCGCTTAAGATGAACCCAGTATATCACGGAAAAAATTATTTCTCAATTTTTATTTCTGCACCATCTTAACCGTTTGCTCATCCATCTCGCCGCCAAAATATTTATCCAGCACAGCCTTAAACACCTTAGCTTCCTTTTCATATTTTGAATCATGTCCAGATGCAAGCAAAAAGAGCGTCATGGAAGATTTTAGCTTCAAGTCATCGGGATAGCCCATCACCTGAGTTGCGTTGTTTGAGTCAAGGGCAAGGAGGCTTTCAGAAATCTCCACAAGATGCGAACGGAGAAAATCATCCGCAAGATAGGCTCTCGCTTCTTCAATTCCTTTGATTCCATAGTACTTTGAAATCTCACTGAATCCCAAGCCGGCCAACTGGGGGAAGATGTACCACATCCAGTGGCTTTGTTTTTGTCCGCTACGGATTTCGGCAAGAGCAGTTTCGTAGTCATGTTCTTGTGCTTTTTTGAATCGGGTCAGGTCGTGGGGCATAGGGGGCTCCTTAGGATGGTTTTTAGTTAATTACAAGATGCTATGCATGGGTCTATGGCTCATTGTGAATAAAAGCCAGAGTAAGAAATTTTACACTTTTTTCGCACTTCCTTCAAGATTGTAATTCACTATCAATCCCAGAACAAGCGTCCGACATCTTTTAAAAGTCCATTGCATTTCGGACAAAGCAGAGATTCCTTACAGTCAGAAAAGGTTGTTGCTGTATATGACTTCAACTCAACTTTACAATCAGAGCACCTATGGGTATAACACATAACTTGTTTGTCATCCGAAAAAAAATCATCCCCCTCAACCACTGATAAATCATAATCAACTTTTGGCTTGTGACATCTTGGGCAAACATATAGTTTTCGTACTGCTGAAATATGGTACAAAGAATTTTCTTCGAGTTTCTGCTTCCTTTTTTTGCCGTACTTACCCGCTCTAACTTTTTTCTCAAGTTCCTCTTGTGTTATATTGTAAAGCATTCCAACTCCCAAAAAAAAGAAATATTCTTCATTGCATTTTTCACATTTATATTCCCAACCATTCCCCATAAACACACCTCACCAAAAATCGCTTTGATTGCTATGGACTGAAATTTCTTTGCTGGAAAACATAAACCATTTTGATGCCACACATTCATATTTATCCGGCAAGAAAAAATCAAACCACAATATTTCATTCATGTCATTGCAACCAATATAAACTCTTATTTGTCCTGCTTTTGGAGTATCGGTATCATACTCAAAAGGAGAAAGACCCACTTCCACATTTTTTTCAAATCGCAAACGAAGAACGTATTGTCCTTCCGACAGATAAACAGACAGAATCAAAATATCCGCTTGTTTTGCATAATCCAGATTAGTAATTTCACACTTTCTGAAATGGTCGTTTTCCTCTAGGAATTGAGAAAAATCTTTGCCAGAAACCGGGAGTAGTTCCCACTCAGATGTTTTCTCATATCGGTGAAAAAATGGAATCTTCCCGATTGCATGTTGGATCTCTTGATATAATCTACTTATTAACTCCATTCCGATTTCATTTTCTCTTTCATAATCTGCCATACCATGCAAGACTTCTGTATTGGTTTTATATGGAAATTCTGCAAACAAATTATGTCCAGAAACCATGTAGGCTCCAAGCCGAAGAAATTCTTCACAACCGTCCAAAACTCCAGAATGATATAGATAATGTGGCAATCTTTGAATTTCCTTTTCATGAGAGGTCAAAATATCTGCGACTTTTTTTGCAACTCCTGTGGATATAAAAATAATCCACTCTTTTTTCCATTTCTCGTCAAATGAGGGAAAATTGCCTCCAAAAAGCATAGTTCTATTTTCTACTGGGCGTAAAATTTTACATAGTTTTCCATCGGCATAAAGAATAATTCCTTTTGTGAATTTTTCACTTTCCCTTTGTGCTTCATGCCAAGGTATATAACCGTATTCAAATAAAATTTCCTCGCCCATACCTTCTCCCTACCCCCTCCTCCCACTATACCGCACTTTCATACCCATATCACTATCCGTCAGTCAGGGCATTGTTTATTTTCCGTGGCAGTGCTTGTATTTCTTTCCGCTGCCGCATGGACAGGGTTCATTTCTGCCGACTTTGGGGAAAGTAACTATGTCAGGCAAACTTTGATTTTGTCCCAAAAAAGCTTGCGAAGAAAAATAGCGCAAGTCAGGAGCATTTTGATCGAACAAGTCATTTGGAGTTGAGCCGTAATTTACCCACAAATGTGTTGAATTATGGAGCTCCTGATAGATTTCAAAGAATTCCTGAGTTTCCCTTTCTGAAAGTTCTTCCGTAAGTTCATAATCTTCATTCAATATGTTAACCACCTGAGCCATCCTAAATCCGTCTTTGATGTAAAACATAATGTCTGTAAGAATATCCGCTGAATCTTCGTATTCTTTTCTTGTCTTTTCTAGAAAGCGTTTCATCCTGATGAAATGAGGATTTTTATACTCGGACTCAAACTTTCCGTGAGAATCAAATGCATCAGTGGTGTCGGGATTCTTAGAATCTTCAAACCAGGCCAGCAGATTTTCCCGTGAAGGAACAAAGAGCGTATGGTTCGCCCTTGCATCCAAAATTTCCTGTGCCTGATTTTCATTAAGAACAATATGGGAAATTATGCTTTTTCCTTCATAAAAATTGTATGCAAAATCATCCTTTGAGGAAGCACGCATGAACTCAATGATTTCTTCCCCTGACATTGGAAATTTTGGATAAGCACTTTCCCAAAGAGTTTTAAAATCCCGAACGGTTAGGACCCCATATATTGAGAGCAGCATATCGGCAAATTCCTTGCATTCATGCATTGAGCCAAAAGGGTGTGTCCCGTCTTTTTGAATGAGCCCTGTAACTTTTTCGTAAACTTCATCTGCAATGACAAATGTTTCTTCCCCATTTTCTGAATCGAACTTGAACAAAAGTCCTTTATTCAAAAATCTTTTTACATTCCCAGATTTCAATATGTACATGAGGATTTCAGACTTATCATCACATTCTTTCATCTTCGGATCGCAAAGACCCGCAACGCAAATGCCGGTTTCGCCATCCCTGCAATTTAAATACTGCTGATAAAAATCAAAAGTGATTTCTTCATCATAGATTAAATGATTCGCGCAGTTTTCCGTGATAAGTTTTTCCGCCGCTTCCGCAAGCTCCTCTTTTTTAGAAGGAAGCCCCGTCTCATCGATATTATAGTTGTAAAAATAATACTTCAGCTGTTCGACTGTACAGAGCGAAAGAATCTCCGAAAGTTTTTTTGCAGGACTTTTGTGGATTCCAAGTTCATAATCTCCAATGTACGGAAGCTGATTTT
>DJYC01000075.1 GCA_002448445.1 Treponema sp. UBA6988 | reverse complement strand
ATTCGGCAACTTGTAAAGATTAATTCCCCACTTTTCTGTCAGAAACTGCAATATTTTTTGTAAAGCATGGCGGGAGTTTTTCCGCCGTGAATCCGTCTTGGGTAGCAGTTCATCCAGTTCACAGCATCTGCAACTTCATCGTCCGTGACCTTTGAGAAGTCGCAGCCCTTCGGAAAGAATCTTCGGAGAATCCTGTTGTGGTTCTCGTTGGTTCCCCGCTCGCAGGCCGTGTAGGGATGGGCGAAGTAGAGTTTTGTCCTCGGCCTTCCGTCGATGCAGCTCCGCTCGATTCCCTCGATGTCCATGAATTCGCTGCCGCCGTCACAGGTCATCGTTATGAAAATCCGCCTGAAAGCCTCGCTTCCGATTTTCCGTTCAATCTCGTCGAGGACTGCGACCGTGCTTTTTCCCTTCGCGTCAGGCATTTTTCGGGCTATCTCATTCCTGCTTTTCCGCTCGGTCATGGTAAAAAGGCAGTCTGTCGGAGCGTCTTTCCCGCCCTTGACGGTATCAAGTTCCCAGTGCCCGAAATTGTTCCTGTCGTCAGCCTCCTTCGGCCGGTTCTCTATGCTGTGCGCGGCACATTCAGCCCTGCTGTACCGCCTTGTGGAGCCGGCCTCCCTGTATTTTACCCCCTTGTTGGGCAGATCCTTCCGCCCGATTCCGTGAATCAGCCCTCCGTTCACCCAGTTGTACACTGTCTTCTCCACGCACCTCGTCTTGCTCGGCCAGCCTTTCGCCTCCAACTCAGCCAGTGCCGCGTAGGGACTGAAGTTCATGTCCACAATCAGACGCCTCAGCTCACGGGCAAGGGCTGTGTCCAGCATGATTTTCGGGACGCACCCGCGGTTTTCATTCAGGGCGTCCGCAATGTTCTGGGCGTAATCGGCATTGTACTCCATGACTGTGCTCAGGTCGCTTTTCAGGTGCTCGACCGTGCCGCGCTTTATCTCGTTGTAGATTGTCTTCCGGTCGCAGTTGAATATCCTGGCGAGCTGTGTCCTGCCGGTGATTTTAGGGAAGCCCGTTTTTCCAAGCAGATACCCCTCCAGCAAAATTCTCTTGTCATGGTCAAAGCAGCTGTTTTCTTTTCTCTCCTTTTTTGCTATTATTTCCATAGGTTTCCTTCCTCCTGTTTTTTGGTGTGTTTGCAATTCCATTATAACAGATGGTTGGAAACCTTTTTTAGTGGGGAATTATATTTTACTGCTTACCGCTTCTATAAAATTCAAAAAGAAAAGTTGACGATTCTTATTCTGCTGGTGTAGAATGTAATTGTGCCGGATGTTTGTGATTTCTTCGAGATGGTGCCGGGTCTTCGTGTTTTTAGGAGTTTAAAAAAGTGCAGTTTCGATTTAATCATTTTTACAAGCCCAAGCGAATTTTATATTTTGTTCCCGCAGACCAAAATAGGAAAGAGGATTTTTTTAATTGCAAATATCCCAAGGAACTTATTCCCTATATAGGAGCTTTTGGCACTTATGATTATCCTGGTCTTTTTATGCTTAACACAGATGAATACAAGGGTAGCGTTTTGGGGATGGAATTTCGCCCTGACGACGATAGGATAAGCTATCCAGAGGGACTTGATTCTGTTTGCCTTCCCGGAATTTACGTGATGGCGGTGGATGTTCTTGAAGTTGAAGTTTTGAACGACAAGGTTATTGATGAGGTTATAGATACCGTTTTGCACACGGATATCAACTACAGAAAGTGGACGAATGCGGAGATTGCAAAGAATCCTTCGGTTAGGCAGCTTTTTTACAGTAACGATAAAATCCGTATCTATTTTGAATGCCTTGATACCGGTAAGATAGAGATGGTAAAGCCAGAGGGGCTTTCGGATGTTACGAAGGAGCAGCTTTACGACATTGCCTTTTTTGACAATTATACCGGTGCCAGGAACTGGAGATACATAAGGCACTTTTTGTTTGAGCATGTTTCGCCAGAGATTAACGACTTTTGCTTTGCCATTTTTGATGTGAAAAGTTTCCGCATGATAAACGAGCTTTTTAGCCACATTATTGCGAACCAGTATCTTGTTAGGATTTCAAAGACGCTTGAGGAACAGGATTGGATTTATGAGAGTGCCAGGTGTGACAACGACAATTTTGCAGTTATTTTTAAGGACATGGAGGAGGATGAGATAAGGCGCAAATTTACTGAGCTTTTTGAAAGCCTTTCTCCTTTGGACCAAGATTCCAAGTACCAGATTTTTTTCCGCTGCGGGGTTGTTCCCATGAGGGCTACCATGCTTATGGATGAGCGCGTTGCGGATGCGGCTAAGCTGGCAAAGTCTCTTGGCAATAAAATCAATAAGAACGAAATTCTTTTTTATACAGAAAAGATGTATGACGATCTTTTTTGGGCGGATCAAATACGTGCATACCTTGATACCGCAATTGCAAACGATGAATTTCTTGTTTACATGCAGCCCAAGTATGATGTTGCCAGTGAAAATCTTAAGGGGGCGGAGGCTCTTGTGCGCTGGAACTTTAAGGGGGTTCAGTTTTTGCCGCCCAGCCGTTTTATTCCTTTTTTTGAGCGCATTGGCCTTATTGGAAAGGTGGACGACGTTGTTCTGCATAAGGTTTGCGAATGCCTTTGCCGTTGGAAGAAGGAAGGTCGCAATGTAAAGCCTGTGTCTGTGAATCTTTCCAGAAAGCAGCTGGAAAATCCCAATCTTCTTGAATACCTTTGCAGGGTGGTGGATTCATACGGGGTGGAACATTCTCTTGTGGACTTTGAGCTTACGGAGAGTGCTACCTACGAAGACAAGGATTATATGCTTGCCCTTTTGAACAAGCTAAAGAAGGCGGGCTTTAGCATTTCTATTGATGACTTTGGAACAGGATATTCTTCTCTTTCCCTGCTTGCCGACATGCCGATTGACACTTTAAAGATAGACAAGAGTTTTGTTGACAGGCTTGAAGCTAAGCCGGAGGATTCAAAAGACGTAACTCTTGTGCGGCACATAATCATGATGGCAAAGGACCTGCGTTTTCATTGTCTTGCAGAAGGGGCGGAGAGTAAGAGCCAGGTTGAAAGGTTGCGCTCCCTTGGCTGCGAGACGATTCAGGGCTATTATTACAGTAAGCCGGTTCCTGTTTGCGAATACGAAAAGCTTCTGTAGTTTTTGCCACTGAAAGAGTATTTTCAAGGGAGCCCCTTGTACCCCTAATTTGGAGGGGAGAAAACCTCTCAGAGTCCGAAGCCCGATGTTTCCTCCCCCGCTTGAAACTTCGTTGCGAGTTCCAAACCACCTTCGACGGTACGCACTTGCTACCGTCTCATCCCGGCACGGCTTAGGGGCTAGCCCCTAAGAACCCCAATTTTCAACACCTGTTTTTTTAAAAGACGAGAAACGTGTTTCTTTCTTGATGAAATTTAAATAGCCCATGGATGGGCGTTTTAGCAGCGTGCAGAATTGTGAAGCGATTCTGCAATCCCGGAAAAAATCCATGGAGGGATTTTTTCCGGGCAGGTACGGCTTAGGGCCATATCGCTCAACGTATCGCGATATGCCTAAGAACCCAGTTCTTTTTTTACAGTAATTTTTATCCGTGCATAAGCAGTTTGCTTTGGAGACAAGTGCAAGTTTTTTGCCGTTTTCAGCATTTCTGCTTGCACTTTTTTTGAATGCCGTTCAACTAGTTGTATCAGTTTTAATTAAATAGTTTTTCAGTAGACTCTAATTGCTTTTAGAAACCGAGGGCTTCGTTTACGAGGATTACGTGTATGCGGCCGGGGTGCCTTGAATAGCGGGTAATCAGAAACTGGCAGCAGATTGTGTCGGGGTTTTTGCAGTTCATGCAGGAGCCTGTTTTGCAGCAGGGGGTGCTGAGGCCAAAGCGCTGTGTGTTTATTGGTGCCGCTTCGTTTCTTGCCCTTTTTAGTGCACTGTCTACGTCCGGGGCAATTTTGTTCATTCCTACAATGAGGATTACTTTCTTTGGACCGAATGCCAGTGCAGATACTCTGTTTGCGTTGCCGTCTATGTTTACGAGTACGCCGTCTTCTGTAATTGCGTTTGTACTGCAAAGATATACGTCTGCATCGTAAGCCTTAAGGGCTGCAGTTCTTGGGTCTTCTGCATCAGGACCCCTGTTGTCTCTGTCTGTAAACTTGTAGTTTCCCTTGGCAAGTGCTTCGGAAAGGCCTATTTCTTTTACGCTCATTGAGCCGCCCTTTGAGACTGTTGCTCCTTCTGGAATCATTGAGAGTGCAAGTGAAAGCGCCTCTTCTTTTGTCTGAACGTAATATCCCGCCATGCCGCGAGATTCCAAGCCTTTGATAACTTTTTGCGAAAGCAGGTCGTTTCGCTTGATTCTGTTTTCATTCATAGCCACATTTAACTCCTTGCTTTGAGTATAGCATAAAAAATCTTTCCTTGGTAGCGGTTTTTCTTTGCATAACAAACATGGGAATCAGATTTTGGCATATAATCGTTATGTAAAAGAATCTTGCATCATTTTTTCCCTTCTTCCAAAACTTGCATAAGGTAAGTGCAAGGAACATGGAATGCAATGTAGTAAAACAGTGTGCGGAAGCACTGGAATGTAGGCTGAAAACGCGGCAAAAAAGCATTTGCGCGGTGCGAGCGTAGCGAGTCAGATACCTTATATCCGCGCTCGGCTTTTTTGACGCATTTTCAGCCGGGAATGGAAGTGCTTACGCAGTTAGATTAATGGTTGCTAAGTTTCTTGTGGATTTCACTTACCTTCTACATAACTTTGTCTCTGTGTTGAGTGAAAAAAATAATTGTGGTAAACTTTGTTTTATGAAAAATGATGAAAGTGTTTTTGTAAGAAAGAGTGCCCGGCCTTTACTTTTGATGCTGGGCTTGTTTATTTTTCTAAGTTCCATCTTTGCCCAGAAGAAGGAAGCTTTTTTTGCTGACTGCGGACGAGTTTGGGATTTGGCAAAGTTCAATATAGTTTCGGAAGAGGATTTAAAAAGGGAAGGTGGACTTTCTGTAGAAGAAGCGTTAAGAACGCTCTTAAGAGTTCAAGGTGCAGGTTCGGCATGGCAAAGTGCAAAGGAATGGTACTTGATTAAGGAGCTTGCTCCCTTGGATAAAAAATTTACCGAGGAAGAAAAAACTTTTTTGCTCTCTCTTTTTTATGCTGTTAAAAGACCTCTTCTTACTAAAAAAGAACTTTTTTCTCTTTCGCTTAATGCCCCGCTTACTGAATACGATGCCTTAAAATATGTTACCCGCTTTATTGGCAACACCTATAGCTGCATTGACAAGCCGGAAGAAATAGGCTTTACAGAACAGGGGCAAACTTATGCCAGGGCCTTTGACCGCAAGCTCATTTTGAGCAAGGGTGAAGAAAATGCCTCAAAGCCTATACTGCGGAAGGATTTTTACATTCTTCTTGCAAGTGCAATGAATACGAAAGTTTCTTTTGGAGGAGATTTAACTGTTGAAGCGACTTATTTTTCTTTTTTCGAAAATAAAGCAGAAAAAATCTACATGCAAGAAAAAAAGGATTTGGTTCACACGGGAAGCCTTTATGCAAAGCCAAAATTCAATGATGACTTTTCGCTAAGCTGGAATGTAAAGAAAAGACTTTTGGATGATGATAATACTTTTACGGAAATTACAAGCTATTCTGCGGATGGAAGAAAACTTGCAAGCGAGACTATGTGTGGAATTAGAACCTCTTATTCTTGCAAAAATATGGTAATGCTCATCATCAATTCTGGTAAGGAAAGGAAAATAGAATACGCTTCTTATCTTGTTCTAACAATAAGCCGCTACAATTCTGATTGGTCTGAATCTTGGGAAGAGACAGCCAGATTTGATTTGTCGGATGTAAAAATTGTGCAGGACCTAAAGATGATGAACCCCGGTGCCTTAAAGACTTTTGACGGGCAATGGGTTCCCAAAACAATATCACTTAAAAGTGGGGTCTTTAAAAAAGAAGCATTTTATCTTCTTCATTCTTATGGGCACCGTTACAGGAAAGATGAATTCAACAGGGACAGCTTTGCTCTTTTTACGGTGGCAGATGATACTTCTGAATTTAAAAACTCAAAGCATGAGTCTCTTTTTTGCGGTGGGCTTGATACGGAAGATACCCATATACTTGAAGTGATGATTGACGGGGATGCAAAGAATGGTTTTGTTCTTCATGTTTCTCCTGAATCAAAAGAAGCTTTTGAGGAAAAGTAGATATGGGAAAGAGCGGAATTCTTTATGTGGTTGGAACAGGCCCTGGTTCTTCTGAGCTTATGACGCTTGGGGCCGTAAGGACTTTGCAGAAATGCCCTGTGATTTTTTACCCTGTGACCCAAAGCAAATCTGGGCAGCAAAAAAGCCGTGCGCTAGAAACTGTAAAAGATGCTGTTGACCTTGGCAAAAAGATTCTTCTCCCCCTTGAATTTTCCATGCGCAAAAATGATTCACTTGTTTATGAAGATGCTAAGGAAAAGTGCCTTGCTTTTTTAAGAGAGGGAAAGGATTGCGCCTTTGTTACCATAGGAGACCCTTCTGTTTTTTCTACTGCGGGAAAATTTGCCTCCATGATTTGCGGGGCAGGCTTTGGTGCAAAATTTCTTGCCGGTATTCCTTCATTCTGCCAGGCTGCGGCATCTGCTTCCACTGTTTTGTGCCAGGCAGAAGAAGATCTTCACATAATATGCGGAGACGAATGGTTCTTTGACGGTCGGCTAACAAAGGAGCTTTCTTCTTTGGACGGTGGAACAAAAGTTATAATGAAGATGAACAAAAGCCTTATCCAAATTCTTTTGCTTACTGTGGAGCTTGGCATTGAAGAAAAATGCCTTCTTGTGCAAAACGCATCGATGGAAGATGAGCGCATAATATATGGAAAAGATTTTGCCGCTTTTGCAGAAATCTTGCTTGCAGATGAATCTTTCGGTAAGGAAAGCGGCAGATATTTTTCTGTTTTGATATGCAGGGGATAGGCTTTCCCCCTATAAAATATTTTTGCTTTTTGCTAATATGATTTATACTTAAAAAGAAAAAAGGAGAATGTAATGCCTCATATTACAGTGCAGATGTACCCGGGAAGGGATGAAAAGATTAAGAAGAATCTTGCGGAAAAGCTTGCTGAAGTTGCTAGCCGTGAGCTTGGCCGCGAAATAGAGCATTTTTCTGTTTCTATAGAGGATGTGCCGCAGGATGAATGGAAGGAAAAGGTTTACGATAAGGTGGCGGATCCTTCAAACAAAGAAGTCTTTGTGAAACCCGGTTACACGATGTAAAAAAAAAAACGAATATTCAGAAATATTTTCACTTGCAAAGGGTCTTTTTATGGGGTATAGTATAATTGATGTTGACACGTGTTGACGTGTTGTGCTGGAGGAAAAATGAAAGTTTTAGTTATTGGCGGTGCGGGCTACATAGGAAGCCATGTTGTAAAGGAACTTATGGCAAAGGGCCACACGGTTGCCGTTTTTGACAACCTTTCAAGCGGTTTGATTCAGAATCTTTACCCTGGGAACGAATTTTTTGCGGGTTCTATCCTTCATAAGGAAGAGTTGGACGCGGCTTTTGCAAAGGGCTTTGACGCTTTTGTTGACCTTGCGGCTTTTAAGGCGGCGGGCGAGAGTATGGTTCAGCCGGAAAAATATTCCATTAACAATATTTCCGGTACGATGAACATTTTGAACAGCGCGGTAGAGCACAAATGTCTTAACATGGTTTTTTCTTCCAGTGCGGCGGTTTTTGGGGAGCCACAGTATCTTCCTATTGACGAGAAGCATCCCAAGAATCCGGAAAACTACTACGGTTTTACCAAGCTTAAGATAGAGGAATTCATGGGCTGGTACGAAAAGCTTAGGGGCTTGCACTTTGCGGCTTTGCGCTATTTTAATGCGGCTGGCTATGATCCTACCGGTGAGCTTTACGGCCTTGAAAAGAATCCTGCAAACCTTCTGCCTGTTATGATGGAGGTTGCATGCGGAAAGAGGGAAAAGATAAGCATTTTTGGAAACGACTATCCTACCCGCGACGGAACCTGCATCCGCGACTACATTCATGTTACGGACTTGGCCAGCGCACACGTTCTTGCCCTTGAATATATTGCAAAGGAAAAGAAGAGCCTTACGCTGAACCTTGGAACAGGCAACGGCATTACTGTAACGGAGATGCTGGAGGCTACAAGGCGCATTACCGGTAAGGAGATTAAGGCTGAATATGTTGGTCGGCGTGCGGGTGATCCTGCCCAGCTTACCGCTACTTCTGCGCTTGCAAAAGAGGTGCTTGGTTGGGAGCCGCATTATTCTGATGTGGACACGCTTATTGGTTCTACTTGGAATGCCTACAAGAAGTATTTTAAGCTTTAACATTCTTGTTTTATAAAAGAGCCTGCTGTTATAAAAGAGTCTGTTGCAATTTGAGATTCTGAGTCAAGCTCAGAATGACGCAATGTTATGGCATTTTTTTGTTGGCGAGATCGTTTTTATAATACATTTCTTGCTTGCCATAATTTAAAAGCGCATGGACGCGCGTATTAGCAGCGTGCAGAATTGCTCTGCGATTCTGCAATCTTTAAAAAAATCCAAGGAGGGATTTTTTTAAGGCAAGTATTCGCTTTGAATGTTTTTTAGGCTTTGCAAAATGTGGCGCTTTTTTATGTCGTCTCCGCCGGTTAAAAGTTCAAGCTGGCGCCTTGCTTCTTTGCGGGTGGAATTGTCCTGGTAAGTGCAGGTGCATGTTTGGGTAAGGTAGCCGTTTGCGGCGCAGTGTTCGCTAATAAGATGAACCGGGGCGTAGTAGAGCGGCCGGATTACCGCAAGCGGATATTTTTTGTACTTGAGTAGGGGTGGCATTGTGCAGAGGACTGCCTTTCCCAGCATGTTCATTAAAAGCGTTTCAAGAATGTCGTCAAGGTGGTGGCCAAGCACAAGTTTTGTGTAGTCGTTTTTTATTGCGTAGTCCAAAAGTTCCGTGCGTCTTTGGGTTGCGCACCAGAAGCAGTTCATTTTTTTACCGGGCTTTAGGCGGCCAAGAACGTTCACGTAAATGTTTACGAGCGGCACATTCCATTTTTCAAAGAGGCAGAAAATGGCTTGGGGCAGGGGAGGCGTTATTTCGCTTTGAATGTGAAGGGCCGTAAAGGTAAAGTCTTCTTCTTTTCTCTGGCGGCGCTTTGCAAGGTATTCAATTAGCGCGGTGGAATCTTTTCCGCCTGATGCTCCAACCAGAAGCTTGTCTCCTTTTTCTATCATGCCGTAGTCGTAAACGGCCTTGTCTATAATGCCAAAAAGCCTTGGGTTTGCCATAAGGGCAGTATACAAAAAGATTGGGCTGTGGGCAAGCAAGGGGACTTTTCTTTTTTCTTTTTGCGGCACTTTTGTATGCTAGGGGCTTTCCGGGGTTCCGGGGCCCCTCCCCCTCCATTCCTGCGGAACGGGCTTGCGCCCGCCCCTCCAATCCCTGCCGTGCTTGGTGTGGGAAATAATTTCCGCGCTCTTACCAAATCAATAAATCTAACTTGTAAACGCCCGGCTTGATTCTGTAACGCTCAAGTGTATCGGGCCCACAAGCTCCCGTTCCAACGCCTCGCATTGCCGCATCGATGTTCAAAATCCAGTGGGGATTTTTTTCAAGCTTGGTTAAGTCTGTCAATTCAGCCACGTGTTCCTTTTTAAACAAATCTTCTGCAGTATATTTTAAGACGCTGAAGGTAAATGGATTTTCACTTTGAATGTGAAGCTTCTTTTTGCCACCGGAAAATTCTATGAAAAATGAATTGTCGCGGCTTCCGTTTTCTTGTGGAACTATGTAAGGGGTTTCCATTTGCTCAATTTTCTTTTCATGAAGTGCAAGAATCGCTGACTCGTTTCTGTCGGAGTAGGATTCGTGAGGCCCGTTTCCATACCAGACTATGTCACTAAATTCCGCGCTGATGGGAACTGTGATTCCTACGCGAGGATATTCTTTTAAGGATTTTTTTAGCTTAAATGAAATGCAAAGCCGTAGCGCATTTTTTTTGTCTGGCGAAAGGGCATTTTCTGTCTTGCATGTAAAGTAACCGAATGATTTTTTTTCGAGCGCGTTTTCTGGAGACAGGAGTTCAAATTTGTTCTTTGCAGTTTCCTTAATCTGCATATTCATAAGACCTGAATTAATCCAAGAACGGGTGGGTTTTCCTACGAAAGGCCAAGGGGTGGTTCCGTCGTTAAGGTGGACAAGTTCTCGCTTTATGCCTTCGTTTTCAATCATGGCCCGCCAAAGTTGTGGCCGCAAGTTCTTGGCAAAGTCCAATAGGTCTTTGTTTTCAAAAAACTTTTCTTTGTTGGGACTTTCATCTGAGGCAAAGTTTTGTAAGCCATTTGCCCTTTTGATTAAAAATGATTCGTGTCTTATAAGGTCTCCCTTTTTTGCAAAGGGGGTGTCTTTTGCATAAATAAATTCTGCAAGTAATGAGATGTCTTGATTTTTTTCTGCCGTCTCTAACGCTTGAGCTACAGAATCAATTTGAACTTTTATTTTTTGCCCCAGTAGAATCTTTGGCATTTTTATTGTACCGTTTTTTGTTTTCCTTCCGTTTACTAAAATGCTCCATCTAAGTTCTACGTCGTTTAAACCGCAAAAGTCGCGGTGGTTTTCAATTTCAAAAAATCCCTGCTTGGGGTGAATTGCCTTAAGCCTAACAGGAGCAAAAAGGTGTCGGCATTCTTCCATAGCGGGCTTCGGGCTTTGATCCGGGAAGTTGATTCCATTCAAGCAAAAGTCGTAGTCGCTAGGTTTGTCTCCAAAGTCTCCTCCGTACTTCCAATATTTTCCGCCTTGCGGATTTCCGTTTTTTCCTGCGGGAAGAGTGGCCGCAATTCCTTGGTCAATCCAGTCCCAAATAAAGCCACCCTGCAATCCTGGTGTGCTTTCGATTGCTTTCCAATAGTCGGCAAGGCTTCCGTTTGCGTTTCCCATCGCGTGGGAGTATTCGCACATAATTATTGGTCTGTAGTCGTCGCGTTCCTTTGCGTATTGAACGATTAGGTCAATTTCTGGGTACATCGGTGAAATTAAATCGGTTAAGCCTTTGCCGTTTGAAAGGGCATCAAGGTCAAAAGCTCCTTGTCTGAATTTTGGACGCACAAAGCCTTCGTAGTGTACAAGGCGTGTTTTGTCAATGGCTCTAAGCCATGCAACATTCGCAACGTGGTTTTGTCCGTTTCCGCTTTCGTTCCCCAGTGACCAGCCAAAGATGCAGGCGTGGTTTTTGTCGCGGCGGAACATTCTTTGAACACGGATTGCATAAGCGTAAGCCCAAGCATCATCGCGGCTTATCGCGTCGTAATAGCAATGGTTTTCAATGTTGGCTTCGTCAAGAATATAGATTCCGTAGCGGTCGCATAATTCGTACCAACGCTCATCGTCTGGATAGTGGCAAGTTCTTACCGCATTAAAGTTGTAAGACTTGAGCGTCTTTATGTCGCGGAGCATCTCGCTTGTTGAAAGTGTCTTTCCTTTTGTTTCGCTATGTTCGTGGCGATTAACTCCGTGAATATAAACAGCTTTTCCGTTAAGCAAAAGTTTTCTGTCTTTTATTTGGACACTTTTGAATCCAACCGTAAATGCTGTTGCTTCTATTTCTTGCCCAGCCTTTGACTTTTCATCGACTTGGCAAAGGGTGACGCTTACAATATAGAGGGCAGGAAGTTCGCTGGACCATAATTTTGGGTTTCTTATTTTTATGTCGGCTCTAATTTCGTTAAGGCTTTCTTGATAATTTAAAGATGAAATGGCAAAGCCTTCCGCAAGTTTTTTTCCTACGCTTCCTTTTGCGGGGCTTCCTGCCATCTCGTAAACTGAATATTTGATCCCTATTTTTATGTCCTTTAATTCAGCTAAATCCAAGACTTCATCGTCAAATTTTTTAGGCTGGCTTATCCCAACTTCAACTCTAAGCGGGATCAAGCCTTGGGTGATTTTTCCTTTTTCTTCAATTTGGGTCAAAGCTTTTATGTCTTTTATGTAAATGTTTTGTGTTGAATATAAATAAACGCTTCGGTGAATTCCTCCAAACCACCACTGGTCTTGGTCTTCTACAAAAGATGCGTCGCTATATCGTATTACTTTAATGCAAATGACTGACGTGCAGACTTGTCCCGTCCATTCCAAATAATCGGTTATGTCAAATTCACAAGGGAGTCTGGTGTCTTTTGACGCTCCGCAAAAATTTCCGTTTACAAAAAGTTCAAGGACGCTTTCTGCGCTTCCAATATGCAAGACTATTCGCCTGTCTTTCCAGGTTGCTGGTATTTGTGCCTGGAGGCGGTAAAGACCGGTTGGATTTTTTGGGGGGACAAATGGTGGAAGCGTTGTCCAAGGCATTTGAACATTTGTGTAATGTGGAATGTCCCCGCTTTCTTGAAGGGTCCATGTTCCGGGAACATTTATTTGCCGCCAGTTCTTGTCGCTAAAATTTTTTTGTGTCCAATTACTGTAGTTGGAATTTTCGTCAGCGTCCGCGCTGTCTTGCAAGAAAAACTTCCATTTTCCGTCAAGGCATTTTGCAAATTGGCTTTTTGTAAAAGTAATGTTTTCTGGTCCCTGGGCACATTCCGCTTCAGCTTCTTTTTGAGACTGGTAGGGAATAAGGGGGCTTCTCATAGGCAGACGGTTGATTTGCTGTATTTCTGGTTTTTGATGAATTTTTAACATTTTACACTCCTTGAGATTAACGGCTTTAGGTAAAATTATACATCAAGTTAAAAAAAATGCTTGGGACTAAAATACTAGGACAATTATATGTTTCTTTTTTTCTAAACTGACTTACAATTTTAGTTATAAAGTCGAAAGACTATTCTTTTTCTTTCATAAAGTATGGAGGTCATATTATGATGAAAAAATTGCTGAAAGTTGGAATGTTGGCCACTTTTTTTGCCAGCATGATTTTCATGGGCTGTTCTAAGAAAGAAGCCGCAAAGACTGCGGACCCCAATGCGCCTGTAACCTTGACTGTATGGTGCTGGGACCCCAATTTTAACATCTATGCCATGAATACAGCTGCGGAAATTTACAAAAGAGATCATCCGAATGTGACGGTGAATGTTGTGGAAACTCCTTGGGCTGACATGCAGCAGAAACTTGCTACATCTTTGAATGCCGGAGCAACAGATACTTTGCCTGATATTATCTTGATGCAAGACAATGCCACTCAGCGTTATGTAATCAACTATCCAAAAGCCTTCTTGCCTTTGGATGGAAAAGTTGACGTAAGCCAGTTTGCAGGTTACAAGGTTATGGATGGAACTGTTGACGGAAAGCACTATAGCGTTCCGTTTGACAACGGCGTTACCGGAACCTTCCTTAATATGGACATCATCGAAGCCGCGGGCCTCAAGCTTGAAGATTTTGAGGATATTACTTGGGACCGCTTTATCGAGCTTGGTAAAATCGTAAAGGAGAAGACTGGAAAGGGGCTTATTGGAACCCAGCAAGGTTCTAGCGATATGCTTATGGTTATGCTACAGAGCGCCGGTTCTTGGTTCTTTGATGCTAACGGAAAAATCACCATGAAGGACAATCCTGTTCTTAAAGAAACTTTGGCAACATACAAGAAGATGGTTGAGACTGGAGTTTTGGTTGAAGTTCCTGACTGGGCTGGATATATTGCTACAATTAACGGAGCAACTTGTGCCGGAACAATCAACGGCTGCTGGATTATAGGTTCAATCGTTGGGGAACCTTCACAGAAGGGGCGCTGGCGTCTTACAACAACTCCCCGCTTTGCAAATATTCCGGGTGCTACAAATTACTCAAATCAGGGCGGCTCAAGCTGGATGGTTATGGCAAACTCAAAGGCTCCTGAAGTTGCAATGGATTTCTTGAACAAAACTTTTGCCGGCAGCAAGGAATTGTATGACACAATCCTTCCTTCTTCTGGTGCAATTTCTACATGGCTTCCTGCTGGAGATTCAGAAGTTTACAATGCGCCCCACGAATTCTTTGGTGGCCAGAAGGTTTACAAAATCCTTACTGGTTACGCATCAAAGGTTCCGCAGGTCAAGTATGGAGTTTATAACTATGAAGCGTCTGGTGCAATTTCAAGCCGTATAATCGACATCGTTACAGGAAAACTTTCTATTGACGAAGCGCTTAAAGCTGCTCAGGAAGAGCTCGAGTTTCAGATGGGAATGTAAGCGGTAATTTACTTTGCTTGTTGACGGATTGGAGGCCTCTAAGGTTTCCTTTCCGCCCGCTATACGGAGGTTTTGTTTTGAAAAATTCGGCTATGTCGCTTGAACGCAGATATAAGAATGTGGGGTGGCTATTCGTATGGCCTGCCGCGATTTTGATTTTCTTGTTGAATTTTTATCCCATGCTTCAAGCTTTTTTGCTTTCCTTGCAAAGCGGGATATCGAATAATTTGCACTTTTCAGGTTTGCATAATTATGTAAGATTGTTTAAGGATAAGAATTTCCTTCAGGCAGTAAAAAATGTTTTCATCTATTTTATAATACAAGTGCCTATAATGCTTTTTTTGGCGCTTATCCTTGCGGTAATTCTTAACGATAAAAAATTGCCCTTTAGAGGATTTTTTAGAACCTTGGTCTTTTTGCCATCCGTTACATCCCTCGTCGCTTCAGCCTTGATTTTCAAATCATTCTTTGCTATCGACGGCTTGATGAATACAATAATGATGAATTTGTCCCTTATCAGCGAACCTAAAAACTGGCTTGCCTCTCCTGGTTGGGCTCGCGCCATAATTATTATGACCATGACTTGGAGGTGGACCGGATACAACACGATTTTCTTCTTAGCCGGTTTGCAAAATATTGATTCGCAGATTTATGAAGCGGCTTTGATTGACGGTTCAAGCCCAGCCCAGACTTTCTTTAAAATTACATTGCCTCTTTTGCGGCCCGTTATTCTTTTGACAGCCATTATGTCTACAAACGGAACTCTTCAGCTCTTTGATGAAGTTAGGAACATTACAGGTGGCGGACCGGGAAATTCAACTCTTACGATTTCGCAATATATTTATAATCTTTCCTTCGCAGGAAATCCTCAGTTTGGATATGCTGCCGCAGTTTCTTACACAATCTTGATTATGGTGGCTATCCTTACCTTTATCCAAATGCAGATAGGAGATAAAAAATGAAGCATCTGTCTTGTTCGCACCATTTAAACATTGTAAAAATTGCTTTCGTGGTAATTGTCTGCTTGTTTTCAGTCTTTCCTTTTTACTTTATGATTATAGGCGCGACTAACAAGAGCGTTGATATTATCAAAGGAAAATTGACGATAGGAAGCTATTTGATTGGGAACATAAAGTCTATGCACCAAACGGTTCATATGGGACGTGCCTTTTGGAATTCACTTCGCTCTACAGTAATCGGAACGTTTTTAAGCATCTTTGTTTGTTCAGCTGCCGGCTACGGCTTTTGCGTTTTTCGTGACAAGTACAAAGACCGCTTGATGGGAATCCTTTTGCTTTCGATGATGATTCCTGGAGCCGCAACGATGATTCCTCTGTTCAGAATGTTTTCAAGCCTAAAACTTTTGAACACAGTGGCTGCCTTCATTTTTCCAAGCATTTCTACAGCCTTCCTGATATTCTTCTTTAGGCAAAACTCTTCGAGCTTTCCGATTGAATTGGTCCAAGCTGCGCGTGTAGACGGCTTGAACGAATTTCAAATTTACTTGCGTGTTTATCTTCCGATTATGAGTCCGACCTTTGCCGCGGCTTCTATTGTAACTTTTATGGGCTTGTGGAACAATTACATGTGGCCGCTTGTTGTTTTGCAAACGCAGGATATGCAAACACTTCCTTTGCTTGTAACGGGATTGACAGCCGGCTATGTAACTGACTACGGTTTGCTTATGCTGTGCCTTTGCATTATGACAATCCCGATTATCATCCTGTTCTTTACCCAGCAAAGAAAATTTGTTGAAGGTATTACAGGCTCCGTCAAGTAGCCTTGTTTGCAAGGCGGATGATTTCAAATCTGTCTTTTACCCCAAGCTTGGAATAGATTGCGCTCACTTGATTCCGCACAGTCTGAGTGGCTGTGCCGAGTCTTTGGGCAATATCATTGTTGTCGTGGCCTGTTGCAATCAATGAAAAAATTTCCCTCTCCCTTTTTGTCAAGGTTTTTAGCCATTCAAATTTTTTATTCAATGATTGGTCGTCAAGTTTTGCCTGGTCAACATCTTCTATGTAGGTTGTTTGAATTAATTTTTGTGCCAAGGCAGGACTAATTTGAACCTGGCCAGAATTAAGCGCCCTGATAGAAATGATTAATTCCGTAGGCGAAATGTCCTTTAGCAAATATCCGTTTGCTCCCGCACGCAATGCATTCCTTACCAATTCGTCGTCATCGTAGGTGGAAATCATAATTATTTTTATTTGCGGAAATTCTTGGTGAATAATTTGTACTGCTTCAACACCGTCCATCTCCGGCATTCTTACATCCATTAATATTACATCCGGTTTTTTATTTTGAACAAATTGAACTGCCTTGCGGCCATTTTCTGCAATGCCTATCACTTCCATGTCATCGGCGTAATTTTTTAAGAAAGTTTCCAAGCTTTTGGCAAAAAGAATTTGGTCGTCAGTCAAAAGAATTTTTGTTTTTTCCTTCATTTTATTGCTCCGGTATGATTTTTGTCTTTGATTGTAAGAGGGATTTTTATTTTCAACATAAAGCCGCCGTCTTTTGGCGTTGATACTTCAAGTTTTCCTCCTTGGGATTCAAGGCGTTCTTCCATTCCTGCAAGTCCGATTCCTTTGACTATTTTTGATGAGCCGATACCATCGTCCTGCACTTTCATTACCAAAATATCATTGTCTTCCCAAAATGCAATGTACACATTTTTTGCGTGTCCATGGCGAACTGCGTTTGTAAGGGCTTCTTGCAGGGTTCTTGCGATTACTGAATTAACTGTAGGCCCGTAGCTTTCCCGGATGTTGCCCCTGTCAAATTTAATGTTCATTCCCGTTACTTGTTTGAATATGTCCCTTATTTTCTTTATAGAAGAAATGTTGCTTTCCTCTGGCTCTTGCAGGTCCCTGATTGCGTGAAGAGTTTTTCTTGTTTCCTGAAGGCCATTTGTTGCCATGTTTCTTACCTGGAGGAAAATCTCGTCGGCTTCTTCCCGGGAGATTTCTGGCTTGCTCATTGCGGCATCCATCATAGCCGAAATGTTTACAAACACGTAGCCGCAACTGTCGTGCAAGTCACGCGTTATTCTGAGCCGCTCCTGTTCCACGGCTTCTTTTCCGGAACTTTTTGCGTAATGCTGCAGCTTTGAGTTGATTATTGAAATTTGCGTCATTATCATGTTGATGTGTTCGCTTCGTTCTTCGCTGGACAGCCAATGCTCCGAAATGTAGCGGTATATTGCAGAGACACATATAGAAAGAAGCAGGCAGATAAGAAAAGTTATGGTATCTGTTTTGCTGGGCTTAAGGAATTCACTTATTACATCAACCTTGCCAAATGCGGAAGGGTGGTGCTGGCAAATTACAAAAAGAAGCGTACATGTTCCTGCCAAGAGAAAATTCAAGTTCCAGCTTACTCGCGTAATAAGGCAGAAAATCCAGACGCTAAAGACAAAAAATTTTATTGTGAACAAATCATTGGTCGTGTAAGCCAGCAAAATTGCGGCGCCGGTTCCAAGGACATAGCTTAAGAGGCGCAAATAAAAGGCACTTGTAAACAAGATGCAAATCAGGGACAAAATAAAAATAATCATAAAAACATAAAAGTCAATGTAAAAGGTTTCCTGAGGAAAGTAAGTGTAGCTTTGGGGGGCGGCTTCAGTGGCATATCTGGAAGAAAGGCCGTATTCCCTTATAAAGTTCACAAAAGCAGTCAAAAGGCATATTGAAATATACACTGTCGGGAAAAGCTTTTTGCACAAAAAGGAAATGTTTTTTGAATTTTGATTTTTCGAAAAGTCCACGGTACTAATTATACACTAAAATTTGTAAAAGTCAAAAACAGTAAAAGAAGTATTTGGTTCCTATGATTGACTATTTTGTAACTCTGCCTTAAAATATAAGAGGTATTTAAAGCAAGAGTAAGAAATGTTTAGGAGTTACTATGGCAGAAGAGAATAAAGAAGAAAATCAGGGCACTGAAGTTGCTGAAGTTATTGAGTCTTCTGCAAAGAGTGGCAACCCCATTACCGGCCGAAAAGTTTACTTTTTGAACCCCACCTATACGCTTCGCGACCATGTTATTACTGCCCTGTGGGATGCTGAATACGAGATTTATATTATAGAAGACTACCAGTACGTAAAGAATGTCCTTCGCAAGAACCCGAATTCAATTCTCTACATAAACATTGACGTTCAGATGAATTTTATGGCTTGGTATGCCTTTATTGAGTCCATCCGCAACGACAAGAAGATTAATTCGACCATAATAGGCATAATTTCGGACAAGCTTTCCGACACCGAGAAGGATTTGTTCCTTACAAAAACAAAGTGCGACGGCGGATTTTTTTCCACAAGGGAAACGATTCCCATGATTGTTTCTAGTTTTTCTCGCATTCTGGACATGTACGGTACAAGGGGCCGCAGGCAATATGTCCGTGCCATGTGCATAGGCAGCAGTGCGTCCGTCCTCTGGCAGGATGAAGGCAAGATGTTTGAACTTCCCCTCGTGGACATAAGCAGGGTGAGCTGCTCGATAAAGATTGAGGAAAGGTTCCTTGGCTACATTAAGCCGGGCCGCCTTATTCCTAAGATGTCCTTAAAACTTAACGGTCGTGTCTTTTCCATGGATATGAAGGTTTATGCCGTCCATCAGAAAGGTAGCGCAATAATGGGAGTCCTTACCTTCCAGGAAAACCTTCCTCCAGTTACTCAGACTTCTATCAAGGATTTTATATTCAAGATTCTGTACAATAATATGGCTTCCTCCGTAAACGGAGAGGCTCCGGACAAGTACGACTATACCATGAAGGGGCTTGAGATTGCCAAGGGCTTTAGGGCTGAGGAAGAGGCTAGGAGAAGGGCCCAGAGGATGCAGGAAAAGCCAGGGGAATGACAGCCTCCACAAAGATGACTGAGTCTGAATACACAAAGGAAGAGAACCACCGCAAAATCACCTTGCGAACCGTAATGCAGTCTGTCTACCTTACGCTGAATTTTTTTGTGCGAAACGATTTGGTTTCCTATGCTTCAACTTGTGCTTTTGGCTTTCTCTTTTCTTTTATTCCCGTGGTGATGATGATTCTGGTAATCCTTATCCGCGTTCTGCATGCAAACATTTATGCGGTTTCTTCGCTGATAGGGTCAAACCAGGCAATGGAGGCTTTTGTTCAGGCGGTAAACGCTTTTTTAAAGACAAATCCTTCGCTTGGCGGCTATTTTAACGTGGAAAGTGCGGCCCTTTCGCTGAATTCCATAACAAAAATTACCAACTTTGAAATTGTAATCGGTTTTGCAATCATCTGGATGGCAAGGCGTTTTTTTGTTTCCGTGATGAACGGTATGCACAAGGTTTTTAAGCAGGAGGCTAAGTACAGGCCGGTAATTTCGCAGCTTATGTCTCTTGGCGGAGAGGCTCTCCTTGTGGTGCTTATTTCCGTAATAGTGTTTGCGGTTGTTACCTTCCATGCGGTTGTAAAGCTTCCGCTTTTGGATGAACTTGTTCTGCGTTATCCTTCTGTTTTTAAGAACATTGGGCGGATTGTCAACATAATACCTTTTTTGGCAATGTTTTTGGCGGTTAGCGTTTGCTACAGGATTGGAAGTGCTTCCCGTCCGCGCTTTATGGCGGTGTTTGCTTCTGCGGCTTCCTGCACGGCATGTTTTTATGTTTTTCAGAAGCTGATGCATATTTTTATAAATGTTAACAAGTACAATATTATCTACGGAGTTTTGAGCGGAATTATAGTAATGCTCATGGAAGTGTTTTTCTTCTTTATAATATTCCTTTTCTTTGCACAGTTTTTGTTTGTCTACCAGTTTTTTACCACGCTTATCTTGGGGGAGCTTTACCTTTTGCCTGCCCGCGATGACGTTAGTATTCTTGCCATGGTTAGACGTACTCTTTTTATAAGACCAGATGCCCTTTTGAATGACGGTGAGTATGTTGTTTCGCTTAACCGGGGCGAATATCTTTACAAGAGGGGCGAACGCTGCAGGGCGGCTTATTATCTTGCCCATGGAACGGTTGTTGTAATGAGGCCCAACGGCATTTCTTACGTGGAGTGCGGCAGTTTTTTGGGGGAAGAGGCGTTTTTTCTTGACGGTGTGCGGCATGAGGATGTAAAGGCTTCTTCGTATGCAAAGCTTATTGCAATTCCCGAAGAGCTTTTTCTTAAGCTTTTGGAGAGGAACCCGCGTGTTAGCAAAAAGGCGCTTTCGGAGATAAATGGCTACTTTGCAAAATTCAGCAATTTGTATGGGGAGTATTCGGTGTAAAATTGCATCCTTGCAATTTTACACCGCGAGTTTTCCGCAGGAAAACTCGCCAAGCTTTTTTGCAAACAAATGACGCGCCCCGCAGTTTCCTCCCCTCCAAACCACCCTTCCTTTTGGGGCACGGCTTAGGGCCATATAGCTCAATGTTTCGCGATATGCCTAAGAACCCGGTTTTCTTAGTACTTCATCTTTTGTCTCTGGGGGTTTCATGTTTGGCATGGATTCCCTTAGCAAATGCAAGCACGGCCGGGATTGGAGGGGCGGTTGGAAAAAAATTGCATCCATGCAATTTTTTTCCATGAGTTTTCTACGAAAACTCACCTGCTTTTTTCTGCAAACATTTGACGCGCCCTCCATGGCGCTGCTTGTTTTACATCTATTTGGTCCCGCGGAACCCCGGAAAGCCCCTAACAGATGGCCTCCTTGCCATTTTTTCTGGTAGGATTTTGCATGGCCCTTCGAGAGCCTCAGGGACCACCCTTCGACTGGGCTCAGGGACCGCCCTTCGAGAGCCTCAGGGACCGGACTTTTCCTAGAGCACCTTGTTTGCAATGTAAAAAATGGCAAGGTGTTCTTTATAGGAAGTAAGTCTACAACCAAGAAAGTGCCGCAGAAATATTATGAGCTAATAATTGTCGTGGGAAAAGTCGTCCAGTTCCTTTAGCTGCGACCGGTACTGGCTTTTTACAAAGAGCTTAAAGTCGTGGACGGTGAGCGGCGGCTTGTTTTTGTAGTTGGGGTTCAGGTAGATGTAGGCCGAATAGATGTCCTCAAAATTCTTGGACTTCATGCTGTTGTCGTCTATGAACACGATTCCTGCCAAGCTTCTGCTTACTTCCCCCACGGTAACGTTGCTCCTTCCGTATGCCGAGCAGTAGTTGGATGCCCTTTCGCGGCTGTCCTTTAGCTCTATGAAGATGCGGCGGCTTAGCGCGCGGTAGAAATAGTTGTTAAAGTTGCCAAAGTCCACGGTTTCCTTGTTGAACCAGGGGTTCCTAAGCATGGTAATCATTGAGTATTCGTTGTCCACCAGCTTGCTTCCGTAGTCTAGGAATTTGTAGCGGTAGGCCTCTGCCATGGAGTAGGGGCTGAATTCCTTTTTTAGCGTAAGTATGTTTGAGTAGTTGATTTTAAAGTTAAAGGCAAGTCCTGACTGCGACTTGTAGATTACAAAGTATTTTCCGCTTCTTACGGCCGCCTTTAGTTCATCCTGAATTTTTACCTTTTCCCAGCCAAGCGATTCCTTTACCTTCTTGTAGTCCAGGCTTGAAAGGTTGTCCACTCCCAAAAGCACCGTTTTTTTGCATTTGGTCTGGGCATAGTTTTCCACGTTTTCAAAAATCTTGTCCAGAATTTCCTGGTGGATGCAGTTGAAGGATTTTACGTCCGTAAAGATGGTTTTTCGGGGAAAGTCCAGCCTTATGTCTATGTCTATAAGGTTCTTGTGCCCCATTTTTGCGGGTATGCTTTTTGGGTGTTCTTTGATTGGCAGGCGGGAAATGTATGTTGGCTCCACGTGCTCCTTGAACTGGCTGTAGAAGTCAAGTGCCACAAGCTCGGAGTAGGGGCCCAGCCACTTTGCCTTGTCGCCTTCGCCTATGTTTTTTACCTTTTCGCATATTTCCTCCGCCGCTTCCCTGCCGAACCTTCTGGAAAGCCTTTGTAGGCGGTTGATGAAGTTTGACGCAAAAAGGTTGAGCGGGTGGCGGTTAAGCGAGGCAATGCAGGAATTCCCGCCGTTGCGCAGAGGAATGCGCTTTTGAATCTTAAAGATTTTGTAAACAATCTGCTCCAGGTTTTCCGCGTCGTTCATGCTCAAATTATAGCACTCTTTTTGGCAAAATGGAATTCTGTGGCTGAACACACAGGAATCTCTGTCATTATTTTGCGCTAATCTTAATAAAAAGTTTTCATATTTTGATTTCCAAATATTTACTGAGTATATTTATCCCTTTACACCAATGGATGTATAAGGCAAGTGCATATATTCAATAATTGTAATGCAAAAATATGTTAAGAAAGCGCTGGAATGGAGGCGGGAAACGCGGCAAAAAAGCATTTGCGCGGAGCGAACCCGGCAGCGTAGCTTCAAGCCCCGAAGGGAGTCTGATACCTTATATCTGCGCTTGGGATTGTAAACAACCCTTGCTTTTTTGACGCGTTTACTGCCGGGAATGGAAGTGCTTTCTTGTTAACATTTGTATTTACTACTTTTCATTAAGCTTTTTACTTGCCTTCTACATGCCAAAATATCCCTTGACAAATTGACAGAATTTGTCATAATAGAATTACGAGGTTTTTATGTCCAAGAAATATGCATTTTTGTTTCCCGGACAGGGCGCACAGGCCCCCGGAATGGTAAAGGATGTAGCGGAGGCATTTCCTTCAGCTAAAAAAGTTATAGACGACTTTTCTTCTATTATAAACGTAGACATGGCAAAACTGATGTGGGAAAGCGATGCGGAAACACTTAGCCGCAGCGACAACAGCCAGATTGCCATAACTGCAGCTTCCCTTGCAATAATGGCCGCCCTCAAGGACAAGGGCATTGAACCTTCAGCCGCAATGGGATTCTCACTTGGCGAATTCCCTGCCCTTTACGCAGCAGGAGTGCTTTCTTTTGAAGACCTTGCAAAAGTCGTACGTGAGCGCGGTGTCATAATGCAGGCCGTTTGCGAAGAAATTGCAGCCGCCAACCAAGGCCATGCCCCTGGAATGAGCGCAATCCTTGGCCTTGCACCGGAAAAGGTAAAAGAAATTGCTTCTTCAATCCCCGATGCTTATGCCGCAAACATGAACAGCGTAAAGCAGACCGTAATCAGCGGAACAGCCGCCGCTCTTGAACAAGCGGAAAAAGCCGCAACGGAAGCTGGTGCAAGACGTGCCATCCGCCTAAAGGTAGCAGGCCCCTTCCACAGCCCGCTCATGCAGAAAGCAGCAGACAAATTTGGCGAATTCCTTAAGGGCGTTACCTTTGCAGAGCCAAAGATTCCACTCTTTAGCAACGTAAGCGGAAAGCAGGCAAGTAGCGCACAGGAAGTAAAGGAAAGCGCAGTCCTTCACCTTACTCACAGCGTTCTTTGGACGGACGAAGAGGCAGTTCTTGCTTCCATGATAAAGGCAGACGGTGAGGCAAACTGGGCGGTTCTTGAGCCAGGCCCAGGCAAAGTTTTGTCCGGTCTTTGGGGACAGACGGAACTTGGTGCAAGCCTAGCAGCCCTACCTGTTAACAGCGTAGAGTCTATCGGTGCAGTTAGCAATTAAACTGTGTGTAAACAATAAAAAATGGGTTCTTAGGGCGTAAGCCCTAAGCCGTGCCGGGAAAGGGAGGGGTTTTAGGGGAACTTGCAACGAAGTTTCCAGCAGGGAAAACCCTCGCTTCGGAGTAGGGGGTTGTCCCTCCCCTAAGGTGGGGTATAAGGGCTCGCCCTTGAAAAGGTTTTATATAGTAGGAGAAAATATGGATTTACTAAAAGGAAAAAAAGCCCTTGTAACAGGATCTTCAAGAGGCATCGGATTTGAAATAGCAAAGACTTTCCTTGCAAACGGTGCGGAAGTCTGGGGCATGTGTACCCACGAATCAAAGAACAAGGCCTTGCTTGAACAGACTGCAATCGAAAACGGAACTGCCTTCCACGAATTCTATGCGGATGCAGGAAACGCAGATGTCCTTACAGCCGCAGTAAAAGAAGTGCTTGCTGCTTCCGGCGGATTCGACGTTCTTGTAAACAACGCAGGAATCACCCGCGACGGACTAAGCTTCCGCATGAAGAAAGAAGACTGGGATTCAGTTCTTGCAGTAAACCTTACTTCTGCATTCTTGGTCTGCCAGATTGTCTCCAACGACATGATTCACAAGAAGAGCGGCTCAATAATCAACATGTCTTCAATCGTTGGTCTTCATGGCAACGGCGGACAGGTAAACTATTCCGCAAGCAAGGGCGGCCTTATTGCCTTTAGCAAGTCTTTGGCAAAAGAAGTTGGCGGACGCGGCGTTCGCGTAAACTGCATTGCACCTGGCTTCATCGAAACAGACATGACCAGCGTTCTTAAGGAAGAATACCGCAAGGCAATGGAAGCAACAATTCCCCTCAAGCGTGCAGGAAAGGCAGAAGAAGTTGCAAATGCAGCCCTCTTCCTTGCAAGCGACCTTAGCGTATACGTTACGGGGCAGGTAATAGGAGTTGACGGCGGCATGGGCTGCTAAATAGAATAATAAGCCGAATGCTAAGCTTAAAAAAAAGTGTCATTGCCGTACTTGATACGGCAATCTTTCAAAGTAGATTATCTGGTCTAGACCGATAATGACACATTTCGTGCAAAAAAAATCGATTTACAAACTAATAGATATTTTGTTGTGTTCGATATGACATATTTGGAGGATTTTTATGAGAAGAGTAGTTGTTACAGGACTTGGATGCGTTTCACCTGTAGGAAATTCCGTTGAAGAAACATGGAATTCAATAAAGGCTGGAAAAAGCGGCATCGCTACAATCACGCACTACGACAACACAAACTTTAAGGTAAAGTATGCCGCAGAAGTAAAGAACTTTAAGGCAGAAGACTACATGGACGGAAAGGCTGCCCGCAAAATGGCACTCTATACAAAATATGCCGTGGCTGCCGCAAAACAGGCATTGGACGACGCAAGCCTTACAGACAAGAAGGACATTCTGGAAGACACAGCCGTTTACCTTGGCGTTGGAATCGGCGGACTCGAAGTTACGGAAAGCAGCATGAAGTCTTATTTTGACTCAGACCAGAAGCGCATGCCTCCAATGACAATCCCGGAGCTTATCCCCAACGAAGGTGCCGGCAACATCAGCATCATCTTTGGCCTCCATGGAGCCGCACACACAGTTGCAACAGCATGTGCATCTGGAACAGACGCAATCGGAAACGCTTTGGACAACATCCGCTGCGGAAGAAGCGACGTCGTACTTGCAGGCGGTGCAGAAAGCACACAGTGTGGCTATGCAAACCTTGGCTTTACAATGCTCCAGGCTTTAAGCAGCAAGTGGGTGGACTGCCCGGAAAAGGCAAGCCGTCCATTCGACAAGCAGCGCGACGGATTCATCATGGGCGAAGGTGCAACAATCCTCGTGCTCGAAGAATATGAACACGCAAAGGCCCGCGGTGCAAAAATCTACGCTGAACTCGTAGGCTACGGCGCATCTTGCGACGGTTACCACCTTACAGCCCCCAACCCAGACGGAATCACAGGCGCAAAGTGCATGACACTCGCAATGAAAGACGCAGGAGTAAAACCGGAAGAAGTAACCTACTACAACGCACACGGAACTTCAACCCACTTAAACGACTCTGGAGAAACAAAAATGCTCCACATCGCATTCGGTGAGGCCGCAAAAAAGCTCCACATCTCTTCAACAAAAAGCATGACAGGCCACTGCCTTGGAAATGCCGGTGCACTCGAAGCACTTGTCTGCGTAAAGGCAATTCAGGACAGCTACATCCCCGCAACAATCAACCTTGACGAAGTGGACGTAGAAGGCGGCTGCGACCTTGACTACACGCCAAACAAGGGCATAGACATGAACGTAGACGTTGCCATGAGCGCAAACTTCGGCTTCGGTGGCCACAACGGCTGCCTGGTCTTCAAAAAGTTCAAGGCCTAATTAAAACTAGTAGGCAAGGGGGGGAGGTCTCCCCCTGCGCCCGCACTTAGTTGCGTGCTACCCCCTCTGCGGGGCAGACTCTTTGCAAAGCCCCGCAACGCCCCATTGCGCTTGGTGTTAGCAAAAATATCCGCGAGTTACGAAGTAACTCGGTAGCTCGCGCAGCGAGCGGACAACGCCTGCTTAATTTGATTGCAAGGTCGAAAAAATCAATAGGCAAAAATTTCAAAACAAAGAATCGTCACCAAGACGAAGAGCCGTCACCCTGAACTAGATTCAGGGTCTGTGCCAATACAAAATACAGTTTTTTACAAAGAGCCGCTTCCGTCATTTGCTCCGCTTTGTTGCCTTTTCCGCTACCCCCTCTGCGGTATTCGCAGCGAAGCTTCGAGCGGCAATCCTTTTGCAAAGCCCCGCAACGCCCCCGAAAATGGGCTGATATGGCTAACATGTCATTCTCGGGCTCGACCCGGGAATCTTTATCCCCAATCCCAAACGCAAAGTTACAAATCCAAATCCCCAAGAATAGCCCGCAAAAAAGAATTCCCCACCTTGGCAAGAGCCAAAAGCTCCTTAACATCCTCAAATTCCTGCATCAAGCCGTATTCCTGCCCAAAGAAAACCTTAAGCCCGCCCTTTCCGTCAGACTCAGCCCTAAGCGCATACCTCTTGCCGCCATATTCAAAAGAAAAATCCCTTCTTGCATTCAAAAAATCAACAAACTGTTCAACCGTCATACCCCAAGCATACCAATCCCCCAGCAAAAAATCAACTTTCCTTTCCTGTCATCAATTCTGTGCGTAACGTAAAGAAAATATGGCAGAAAGGCCCTTGCCCCAATTACTGTAGAAGACAAGTGTGGGGCTCGATGATTCTAATGCAAAAAACATGCCGAGAAAGCACTGGAATGGAGGCAGGAAACTCGATTCTAAAAATTTATTCTTGCCTAATAAACCCATAAGGAAATCAATTTGGTGCGTAACGTAAGGAAAATATGGCAGAAAGGCCCTTTGCGCGGGGGAGCGTAAGCGACCTTAATACCTTGTACGCGCAACTGAGGCATTTCTGCCAGATTTTCCTGAGAGTGAAGCACCAAATTGATTTCCGTCGTCGGTTCTTCTTCAAGATAAATTTATTTTCCCAAAAATCAAAAATGCGTGTTATAATAAAAGCATATTTCAATCTTATAGATTGTAATCTTATAGATTGCAATCTAAAGATTTGACTTTACAGGAGCAATTATGGACGCATCATCAATTTTAACGGCTATGCTAAGCACATCCAACATCAAAAACATCGGAAAAGCATCTGGCGCTTCCACCGACCAAGTAAAGAGCGTTTTAACAAGCGCACTTCCAACCCTCTTGTCCGGGGCAAGCACCCAGGCAAACACAGCCTCAACCGCAGCTGGCTTCCTTCAGGCACTCACAAGCCATGCCGGCGACTCCGCAAGCAAGATAGACCTTGGCGACGGAGCAAAAATCCTTTCGCATCTGTTGGGCTCATCCCAGGCAAAAAACACAACTTCAATCGCAAAGGCATCTGGCGTAGAAAAGTCTACGGTAACATCCATCCTTGCAGCAGCCGCACCCTTGCTTCTTAGCGTACTGGGCAAGCAGTCAAACGACTCCGGCGTGAGCGGCAATGCACTAGGCTCCCTCTTGGGCGGACTTTCTGCCGGCAACATGGGCTCACTTCTTACAGGCCTCTTGGGCGGAACATCTTCTTCCGGCACAAGTTCATCTTCAAGCTCATCATCCAGCAAACCCGGAAAGAAACCTGCTGCCAAAAAGCCTGCTGCAAAGAAACCTGCCGCCAAAAAAGACAGCGACACCCTCTCCCAGGTTGCAGGCCTTGTCGGAAGCCTCCTTTCGGGCAAGTGAGCCTTTTGCATTTCCCAGCCGGGGCAACCTTTGCCTTGGTGCGGCAATGCAGAAAAGATAGCTTGACATCTGCCGTAATTCTGCGGCGGATTTTTCCTTGCGTTTCACGTCCGCATAGACGTGAAGGAGTAACAATGAAAAAGTTTTTGATGGTAATGGCCTTTCTCTTCTCTTTTACCAGCCTTTTTGCACAGGAAGAGGAGACCATCGTTTTTACCGAAGGCGTGCATGTTCCCCGCACATACACAATCACCAAAGACAAAATAAGCATTCATGACGAAGAAACAGAAACAACGGAAGAACTTGACCGCAGCAGATTTTTCCTTGGCGAAGACAAATTCTATCATTTCATAAACAAAGGTGATGTTGAGGAAATCGCTTTCTTTGCCAACAATTCCCACGTCCAGTTTTTCTCCCTCGAATATGTGGAAGATGAAAGTACCGAGTCGTTTCTGGAATGGGAGCGGTCATTCAGAAAGACCGTGCAGGAAAACAATATGTATTTTTCCTTCCGTGACTTTGGTGCAAAATATTCGGCAAGTTCCGAGCTAAAGGAAAAGACTACAAAATATGTCGCAGAAAACCTTGCAACCTTTTTCCTGCCACCTGCCGACAAGGGAAGCTCTTCAACTTGGGATACCGAACATAAGCCTTGGGTAGAAGGCGCAAAAGGCTACGGAATAAACCAGTACATAAAGTTAAAAACGACAACTCCGTTTTCCAGCCTTTCAATCGTAAACGGCTACGTAGACTTTTACCGCAGGGACTTGTACAAAAAGAATTCCAGAGTAAAAACCTTCCGCGTAAAAGACCTTGATAACAAACTGGAATACGACATTAGCCTAAAGGATGAAGTGGTCTCCCAGAGAATTGAGCTTGAAAAGCCGACCAGCAATATAATCCTTTACATCAAGGAAGTCTACAAGGGCGACAAGTGGGACGACACCTGCGTCTCAAGCCTTGTACCGGCTAACTTCGATTAACCATAAAATTTTTCTGGAGCGGCATTTATGGTCTTACTGTGCGTAAGGCTACGCCGTTCCGCAGTCTTTCGTATTACCCGCTTTCCAGGGTTCCGCCTCCGGCTCCATTGCCGGGGGTTCGACAAGCTCACCCACCACGGCAACGCGTTCCGCGCCCTTCCAATCGGGGCTAGGCTCTATTTGCAAAAGCTGCTCCGATGCACCTTGTTGTCTTTCACCTTCATGATTCAATCCTCATCGTTTGAATGTTTATCATTTTTATCTTGCTTTTTTTTGAGGCAAGTTGCAAAAACAGCCACCAGCATCAGCGCAATGATAATCCAGCCACCGTTTTTTTGAATAAATACAAATATGTGGTCAATCATATTTTTTATAGATTCAATAAGATCGTAGAAACTTACGGATGATTTTGGATTGTGGCTCATTCGTGGGAAGTGGTAAAAATTTCTTCCCCATGCCATTCCCGAGGACACAAGCGCCACCAAAAGCCAATATTTCCTTTTCATCAGAGTTTTTCCTTGCAAAGATTTTTTTTAAGAAAAAGATTTTCCGTCTAGTCTTCATCCTTGTCGTAGCGGCTGTAAAACTCTTTGGAAGAACTAGCTCCGCTCCAGGCAGTGCGCTTTTCGTAAAGCATCTCCGCATCTTCCCGCCCCTGAACATTAGCCCACTCTGAATACCGTCCGCTTTCCAAAGGCCTTATTCCGTCTTTTTTCTTTTCGTCCAAATCTTCCTTACCGTTTGCCATCTATTCCCTCCTTCTGTACTCAATAATAATTATTATAAAAAGAACTATCAAAATGAACTAGTGGGACGTAGGAAAAAAAACAAGGAGGAACCCCTGTCAACAAACCCCTCTCCTTTGACAAATATATGTCATTCTCGGGCGGTTGGTGAGTTTGTCGAACCACGGCCCGGGAAATCCTTCCCCATAATATCCGTCGTGTTATTTTATATTTCCATATCATGCAAGAAAATTTTTTTTCAAAATTCTCCCCCAGTCTATCATAGGATGAAAGTCTAATATGATATATTACTCAGTAAACTAACGGAGGTATATATGGCAAACAAAGACAGCATCAACTTTAATGTATTGGACTCAATTTCCGTAATTGCAAACAAGCTTGCCGATTCTAGACTAAGAATCAGAAGAACTCAGGAATTCTCCAAGGCACAGGACAGGCTCGACTCCTATTTTAAGACAACAAGCGATGCAACATGGATGCTTTGCGGCATCATCTCCTACTATTTTGACAACAATGGCCATGCTTGCAATTTTAACGAACTTTCAGATTTCTTTTGCGTACCAGTAATGAAAGTCCTATCTTACAAAAGCGATATTGAGTCCCTGCTCAAAAAAGGCTATATAACAAACACGATGGGGCTGGATAGCAATGAAGTGGGACTGCAAAATAGTTTTGAACTTTCTAGAGATCTTCTCCATTGTATTATCAGCAACAAGAAAATCACCATCACAGACAAAAACGAAGGCGAAGACTTTGTGTTTTCAACAATTAGAAAAATGGGAGCGCTAATAGAAAGCCCCCTTATGAGCTTTGAAAAGATTTCAGAAATAATGACTATGGAAAAAAAGCTTGTGCACAATTCCTTCTTTGCCGAGACAATAAAACTTGTTCCTGACGTTCATGACAGAATGTTTTTCTATAACTGTTGCTCGGATTTGTTTACTGGATTCGAATCAAGATTGTCTTCTACAATAGAAAGCGCTTATGGCGATAGCTCAAAAAAATTCAAAGTCGCAGATGAGTTCATGAATGAAAGCCACGTCCTTCTAAAAAAAGGCTTGATTGAATTTACAAATAAGGGAAACCTTATGGATTCTGCTGTTGAACTTTCTGCAACGGCAAAAGAAATGCTTTTGGGCGAAAACGCAAAACTGTTTACAAAATCCGCAAAAGGCACGGAAATAATTCAGCCCCAGTCCATAAAGCAAAAGGCCCTCTTCTATGCCAGGGAAAACGAAGCAGAAATCAACCGTCTAAAATCATCCCTTCACGAAGAAAACCTGCGCCCCATTCAGAAGCGCCTGTTGGAAAAAGGTCTCTCCCAAGGAATTGCCGTCCTGCTCTACGGTGCGCCCGGTACCGGAAAAACGGAAAGCGTCTATCAGATTGCAAAAGAAACAGGCAGGCAAATTCTCCATGTGGACATAAGCAGCGCAAAATCCTGCTGGTTTGGTGAAAGCGAAAAAAACATTAAGAAAGTTTTTACCGACTACAGAAGCTTGTGCAAAACCGCAAAAAGCGACAAGAACGGAAAAATGCCCATCCTGCTTTTTAACGAAGCGGATGCCATACTTTCAAAGCGCAAAGATTCTGCAAGCGGAAATGTGGTTCAGACGGAAAACGCCATGCAGAACATCATCTTGGAAGAAATGGAAAAGCTCGAAGGCATAATGATTTGCACTACAAACCTTGCCACCAATCTTGATACCGCCTTCGAAAGACGCTTCTTGTTCAAGATAAAATTCGAAAATCCCACCGTAGAAGCCAAGCAAAAAATCTGGAAGTCAAAATTGGACTGGCTCAATGATGACATGATTTTGTCCGTGGCACAAAACTATGACTTAAGCGGCGGCCAAATAGACAACATAGTCAGAAAAATCACCATGGATGAAATCCTAACCGGCAAAAGGCCAGATTTGAACGAACTGGACCAGCTCTGCAAAAGCGAAAGACTAGGCGGCGCCGAAAAAAGAATCGGCTTCTTCTAAAACTAAAATAATTTGTCATGCCCCCAAAAAAAACTGTCATGCCGAACTTGATTCGGCATCTGTAACCCCAACGCCCTACCATAAAAGGCGTCATTCCGAAAAAGAACCTGTCATTCCGAACTCGATTCGGAATCTGTAAAACTTTGCATCCAATCTATCATAAAGTGATAGCATTTTTTACGCAGCCATGTTATAATATGAGCATGAGTAAAAAACTTGACGACTTAGTAAAGGAAAGAAACAAGGAAAAATTAGAGGAAAAGCGCCGCAACAAGCGCTTAAACCCAAAACTCGCCGAGCGCGATTATGACATGCTGCGCATTCTCCGCACTCCGCCCACTGATCCTACAATAAAATACAACGCAAAGTATTTTGAAAAACGTTTTGGTGTTTCCGAAGTTACAATTTACCGCATGGTAAAAAAACTAAAGGACATGGATCTTCTAGAAGAAAAGCAAAAAGGTGGAAGCTATGTAATCAAGAATGAAGTAGAACAACTATATACAGAAAAAACAGAAGAAGACATTGCCCTTGTTGCAAGCCTAAGGGGACTTTTACAGCACTTTGAAAAGACGCCTCTTTTTGAAAAGGTCACAAAGCTCATATATTTTCTGCAGCCTAAAGTTGCAAAAAACGACTCCCTCTTGTCGTCCGGCCGTGTAATAGTTGCGCCCCAGATTGAATATGACATCAGGGCAAAAAACTGGGATCTCGTTAATGAGGCTCTCAAGGAAAACTACAAAATAAAATTCCGCTACACAAAAATTTATTCCAACAATAAATCTCAGCGGATTGTTTGCCCCTACCAGCTTATCTTGGACAACGGAGTTGTATATCTTTTTGCCTACAGTGAATATGCAGACAACATAATTTTGTACGACTTAAATTTTATGGCAGACATCATCGTTACAGATGAAAGGTTTACGCTGCCCAAGAATTATGACTTTAACAACTATAGTGGCGGTGGAAGACTCGGCGCCTTTAAAGAAGATAAAATACAAAACTTCAAAATCCGCTTTACCGGTTACGCCAAAGACTGGATGAAATACCACAAATGGGCAAACGACCAGCAGGTAAAAGCAGAAGACCAAGACTCCTTAACCATAACATTTTCCTCAGCCCAAGAATTCAAAGTTCTAAGGGAAGTCCTAAAATGGGGCACCGACGCCCAACCCCTGGCCCCCAAATCCCTAATCAAACTCTGGCGCGCCGAAATAGCCGGCATGTACGAAATGACAACAACAAAATAAACACAATCGGCCAAGTGCTGTCTCCCCAAATGCATGTGTCATTGCCGTACTCGATACGGCAATCTTTTTAAACAGATTATCGGACCTGCTACTGTAATGGCACATTTTGTGTAGATACTCAACCTTCAAACTGTAATAAATATTTTAAACTATCACGCTCTGATAGACCTCTGATACTATAATTTTCCAGATATGATGCCGTAACCCACTTGAAAAATAAAACTTGCAGTATATGAGATGTATGGTATAATGGTAAGTGTATGGGGATGTGTGCATGAGTGAAACTTGTGAAAATATGGTGGATTCGGAATCAAGTGATATGTTGAAACCAATATCATGGTTGCTAGATAAGAAATTTTTTGTTCCAAAATATCAGTGTGGATATAGATGGTCTGAAAAACAAGTAAAAGATTTGCTGAATGATATTTATGATTTTTGCAAAGAGGGGCGTTGTTCTGAAGAGTTTTATTGTCTTCAACCTCTTGTTGTAATAAAAAATGGGAATAAATGGAATCTTATTGATGGACAGCAACGACTTACCACTATTGTTTTGTTTGTAAAGTATTTTAACGAAATGTGGTTGGGAAAAAAGAAACTTCAGGTTCCAGAATTAGAATATGAAACACGCCCTGAAAGCAAAAACTTTATTGAAAAAATAGAAATAAAAGATTCAAAAGCTGTAAGTTCAGAAAATGCAGAAAATAATATTGATTTTTATCACATTGCTAAAGCTTATGAAACAATAAACGAGTGGGTTGAAAATCAATCGAGTGACTTTGATAATCAGAAATTTCAGTCAGTATTTCTTCATAATACAAAAATAATTTGGTATGAAGTTTCTGAAAAAGAAGATGAAATCAATGCCTTTATACGAATCAATAGTGGAAAAATACCTCTGACCAATGCTGAATTGATAAAGGCTTTGTTTTTGCAAAAGAAGAATTTTGAAAATCCATCGGAAATATCAATTCATAGATATGAAATGGCTGAAGATTGGGATAGAATCGAACATAAACTTCAAGATGATTCTTTTTGGTATTTTTTGACAAAAGATACGCCTCCTGCATATTCAAGAATAGAGTTCTTGTTTGATTTGATTTATGAAGATGAAACTGGAAAAAGAAAATCGAAAGACGAGCCTTTAACAACATACCTTTTCTTTCATAAGAAAAGTGAATCTTCGGAATGGGATTTGACTGTTCAATGGAATCAGATAAAAGCCATTTTTGATACTTTATGTGAGTGGTATGAAGATTTTGTACGCTATCATTGCGTTGGATATTTGATTTATGCTGGAAAAAGAATTTCTGAATTATACACGATATGCAAAAACAAACAAAAGAATAAAGCTTTGATAGAACTCAAAAAACTTATGCTAAAGACGCTTCCATTTACTTTGGATTCAATCGATGAACTTGAATATGGGCAGCAATCTTCTGAAACTTTGCAAAAATTCTTTGTTCTGTACAATATTCTTTATCTTTTAAGAAACTCTGGCAGTTCGGAATTTCCGTTTTCCAAACTTAAAACCGAAAAATGGGATATTGAGCATATCGATTCACAAACAGAAAATCCTCTGAAAAATCTAAAAGAGCAAAAAGAGTGGCTTGATTATGCTTATTCCGATTTGCCAGAAGAACTTAAAGAATTCAAATCAAGAATTGAATCTTATAAAGCTTTGCAAGAAGTTGATATTGATATATTTGACGCTTTATATAATGATATTACCGAAAAAATAATGGATAAAAAGATTCTGAATAAAAATTCTATCGGAAATCTTACATTGCTTGATTCGCATACAAATCGAGCTTATGGAAATTCTTTGTTTCCAACAAAGCGACGTTTCATAATTGAAAGGGATAAAGAAGGTCGTTTTATTCCACTCTGCACAAGGAATGTGTTTTTAAAATATTATCAATCTGGGGCCGTGGATTTAAGAAAATGGACTGCTGACGATGCAGAAAAATATCTGAAAAATATTGAGGAAGCTTTTAAAGATTTTTTGCAGGGGGTGAAGAATGAGTAAATATACTTTTACAGATTTGTTAGAAAAAAAATGCTTTCCTTTTTCTAAAATCGAGATTCCAATACTCCAGAGAGATTATGTGCAGGGACAAAAATCTACCGAAGATTCTGAACCGATTAACAAAACGGGCTTTCGTTTTATAAATGCTATTTTTGAGTCCATGAAAAATGGAAATCCTATGGATATGGATTTTATATATGGTTCAGTTGAGAACGAGAATTTTATTCCATTGGATGGTCAACAGCGACTGACAACTTTGTTTCTGCTTCATTGGTATTTTGCTTGTAAAGATTTTGTTGGTGATGAACTAAAAGAAAAATTTGAGTTACTTTCAAATTTTTCTTATGAAACAAGAATTTCCTCTCGTGAGTTTTGTTCTGAATTATGCAGGCTCGAGAAGAAATTTGACATTGATGAAATTCCGTCCGACTATATTCAAAATGAATCATGGTTCTTCAATAAATTTAAACTCGACCCGACAGTTTCTTCTATGCTGAATATGCTTGATGTTATTCATGAATTAGATTCAGTTGCAAATGCCAGTTATGAAAAATTATCGTTGCTCCAATTTGATATTTTGAATATGGATAATTTTGGATTGTCTGAATCATTGTACTTAAAAATGAATGCAAGAGGAAAAGAACTTACCGACTTTGAGAAAATAAAAGCAGAACTCGAAAAGCAGGCAGATGATTCAAAATGGGAAGAAGGTATTGCTGAAACAGAAAAGTTTTATTACAAAGCTGACAGAATGTGGACAGACTTGTTCTGGAAAAATTTTAAATCATTGTCAGATGAAGCCTTTTTAAATTTTATTTCTGAAATCATAATTACATGTCAAACGTTGAAAATAGAAAATCTTGAAACCGAATCTGGAAAACAACAAGTCAGGAAAATTCAGAGATTGGGTTCAAATTCAGAAAATTTATCTGTAGAAGATTTTACCAAAGATTCTTTTACCAGATTGAAGAAAATACTTGATTTGTATTCTGGAAACGAAAATGATACGAAAAATGCTAAAATCAATTTTTGGGAATTCTGTAAAAAAGAGAAGAATTTTTTTAGGACAATATGTTCTGTTGAAGATAAGTCTGTTGTTACTTATCCTGTTCGAGGTTTATTCTTTGCTCAGAACTTATATTTAGAAAATGCAGAATTTTCTGAAGAATCATTTTCAGATTGGATGCGAGTAATTAGAAACATTGCTGAAAATGCAACAGTTGATACAGTTCAAACATTCAAGGGATTCCTTAATTTGATTCAGGAATTATCGGCGGGATGTAATGATATTTACAAATATCTTTCAGAGCATAATGTTGAGTCAAATTTTGCAAAAGCACAAGTTCAAGAAGAAATTTACAAGGCGAAGATAATTCTTAAGGAAAAGACAGCAAAGTCTTTGTTTTGCGAACTTGAAGAAAATTCATTCTGCAAGGGAAAACTGTATTTTGCCTTTTACTGCTGTGATGCTGATTTTCAAAAAGCAGATTTAGATATTGAATTATTTAAGAAAGTAAAATCAGTGTTTGATGAGTATTTTTCAGAAGATGATATTTCTGACGATTTTAGAGTATTGCTTTTTACATGTGGCAATAACAAGTTTTATGAATATTGGCGGACTTGGAGTTATAATACAGATACTTATAAGAGACGTTGTATTAAGAATACAAAAGAATTAAAAGATTATTTTGCTTGTATTGAATGTTTTGATTATTGGAAAAATTATTTGAAAGAGGCTGTTATAAAAATTACATCAGGAAAAACAATCGGCGACTTACTTGCGGAATACAATTCTCCAGATAATATGCCAAAATGGGAACAGTGGATTATCAAAAATCCAAAGGAGTTTGCAGAGCATTGTATAAACGATCATTATTTTGGTATTACAGGTGATAATAAAGAATGTTATCTATACAATGGATATCAAAGACCTACTAGCAGAGAGGTTTGTTTCAGGATTCCTGTCGAATAATATGAAAAAAGAAGCGTAAAAAAATATGTTTTGATGCGGTTCAAGTATTCATATTGAAGTAATTATGCCTTGTAAAACCTGCAACTCACAAAATATGGTAGGCAGTTTCCTCAAAAACATATCAAAAGAATAATTTAAAATTCTTTCCTCCGCCATCACGCTCTGATATACCTCCAGTGTTATAATCCTCTTGTCCAACACACGGTTGCTGGGCAAAATAAAGCCCAGTATGGAAAAACACAGAAGGCAAAAATATGGAAATGATGGAACAAAGTTTTGGGAATTATATTTACGACAATGAGAATAAATCTCTCTTTGAAAAACTTAAATCTTTGTCAAAAAACGAGCTATGTAAATACAGTCCTGTAGGTTTATTTGGAGATATCGGAACTGGAAAAACTTGCTTGCTTAATGCTATTAAAGACAAGTTGCAGGGTGAACACCCCGAATTAAAGATTCTATCTATTAATGCAGAATCTTATCTTCAAGAGTTTATTACGAGCCTAAAAAACGGTACGCTTCAAGATTTCAAAGAAGAATACAGATCTCTTGATGCTTTGTTTATCGATGATTTGGATTATTTAAAATTCAAGGATTCTACTCAGGAAGAATTATATTATACTTTAAAAGCTCTTATGGAAAAAGGGAGTGTCATTGTATATACATCAATTCATTCACTTAAGCAAAAAGTTTTTTCTCAAAGGCTTGCGTCTATCCTAAAAATAGGTTTTAACATTGAGACTCCACAGCCATCTGAAGAAATCAAGGTAAGCAAAATCAAGCAATTTTTCCACGACAATTATATTGCTTTAGAAGAATCTGATATAATCAAACTTGCATCTCAGGCAAAAAATATGTTCGAATTGGAAGGATTGTTAAAAAAGACAAAATTTCTGGAGCAGTGTAAAAAACAATAAAATTGCCTGGTTGATGATCTTGAAGATTTGAGAAGATTCAAAATATTTTTCAAAAATATTTTTCCCACCATCACGCTCTGATATACCTCCAGTGTTATAATGCTCTCATCCAACGTGCAAATACAAGGAGGACTTTATGGCACTTGAGAATTCAGGCATGAACCAGACCTGTAAAGACAATGGTGATTTCACTATTGTTGATGGCATTCTAGTAGAATATCTTGGCAATGATTCATCTGTAGTTATCCCCGATGGTGTAACAAAAATCAATGACCATGTATTTTTGAAGCATTATGTTACATCGGTTAGTATTCCTGTAAGTGTGAAGAAAATTAGCAAATATGCTTTTGAATATACTATTATGCATATATACTATGCTGGTACTCGGGAGCAGTGGAATAATGTAAGAAAGGATATATACTGGAGAAAACATATGCCAGCAGATGTTGTGCATTGTGTTGACGGCGATGTGGAACTTCCTCATTTTGGCATCCGAGACAATGTGTTGGAACACTACTATGGTGAGACAGAGTCACTTGTCATTCCTAAGAATGTAAAGGAAATTGGCAGGTATGCATTCTCAGGTTGTCAATCACTCGTTTCAATTAACATACCCGATGGTGTGACAAAAATAAGAATAGGAGCTTTCTACCGCTGTAAATCTCTTAAATCTATCGTCATCCCTAATAGCGTAGTAGAAATTGGAGAGTCTGCCTTTCTTTGTTGTAAATCGCTTGAACTTATCATTATTCCTGATACTGTGAAAGAAATCG
Source organism: Treponema sp. UBA6988 (assembly GCA_002448445.1). GTDB lineage: Bacteria > Spirochaetota > Spirochaetia > Treponematales > Treponemataceae > Treponema_D. The sequence goes on along the minus strand of DJYC01000075.1, from coordinate 21,606 downwards.
GCATGCATGCATTCTTGGGTTGTAAATCACTCGTCTCTGTCAATATTCCTGTGGGTATTAAGGAAATTGATGAGTATCTGTTTAACAAATGTACCTCACTTAAGTCTGTCTACATTCCAGCAAGTGTTAAAAGAATTTGTTCTGATGCGTTTAGCGAGTGTACGGCTCTTTTAGAAATAAATTTTGCTGGTACTAAAAAACAGTGGGGTTTGGTAAAGAAAGATGAGAACTGGAGAAAATATATCCCTGCTTCATCAGTACAATGTAAAGATGGTAGTGTTGAATTATCGCAGTTCAGAATCAATGACGATGTGCTTGAACAGTATTATGGTGCAAGTGACTCTGTTGTTATTCCCAATAATGTGATAGAAATAGGGGGCTTTGCATTCTGTTGTTGCGAGACACTTTTATCAGTCAGTATTCCAAATAGTGTAATAGAAATTGGTGATGCTGCATTTAATGGCTGCGAGTCGCTGAAATCAATTAGCATTCCCGATGGTGTTATGGAAATCCATGATAATACATTTAGTCAGTGCATTTTGCTTGAATCGGTTTCTATTCCAAAAACTGTGAGGATAATCGAAGAAAATGCATTCTCTGGATGTGTATCTCTTTCTTCGATTGTTATTCCCAATGGAGTAATAAAAATATATGATAAAGCTTTCTCTGACTGCATGCACCTCGCTTCAATCAATATCCCTGCATCCGTGACGGAAATAGGAAAAAATGTCTTTTGTGGATGCCACTCACTCAAGGAAATCCACTATAGCGGTACGGAAGAACAGTGGAATGCCTTGGTAAAAGGTGATGGTTGGAATGAGGGTTGTCCAGATTTAAAAGTAATCTTTGATTATAAAATATAGGTGCTTAATCATGTTTTTTCCAAAAATATTTTTCCCGCCATCACGCTCTGATATACCTCCAGTGTTATACTGCTCTTATCCAACGCATAAATACAAGGAGGCGCTTTATGGCACTTGAGAATTCAGATATGAAACAGACCTGTAAAGACAATGGTGATTTCACTATTATTGATGGCATTCTAGTAGAATATCTTGGCAATGATTCATCTGTAGTTATCCCCGATGGTGTAATAAAAATCAATGACCGTGTATTTTTAGATCATCATACGGTTAAATCGGTAAGTATTCCAGTAACTGTAAAGAAAATCAATGAATATGCCTTTAACACACTTACGGATATACATTATGCTGGTACTCGGGAACAGTGGAATAATGTGAGGAAGAGTATAGTCTGGAGGAAACGTATGCCAGCAGATGTCGTGCATTGTATTGACGGTGATGTGAAACTTCCTCAGTTTTACATCCGAGACAATATGTTGAAATTCTACTATGGTACAGATGATTCTGTTGTTATTCCCGAGGACGTGAACATAATTGGCAATGCGGCATTCGAAGATAGTAAATCTCTTGTTTCAATTACCATAGCTGATGGTGTGACGGAAATTTGGGAAAGAGCTTTCATGTTCTGTAAAGTACTTAAATCTATCGTTATTCCGGATAGCGTGATGAAAATTGGAGAATCTGCCTTTCAGAACTGTAACTCGCTTAAATCTATCGTTATTCCGGATAGCGTGACGGAAATTGGAGAGTCTGCCTTTCAGGACTGTGAATCGCTTGAATTTATCATTATTCCTCCTCATGTTCAGAAAATAAACAAGTTTTTGTTTCTCGGATGTGACTCTCTTAAGTCTGTCAGCATTCCATCGGGTGTAAAAAGAATTTGTTCTGGTGCATTTAGCGACTGCCCTGCTCTTGCAGAAATTCATTTTGGTGGTACTAAAAAGCAGTGGAATCTTGTAAAGAAGGATTACAACTGGAGAGATTTTATCCTTGCTTCTTCAATAAAATGTACTGATGGCAGTGTGGATATATCGCATTTCGAAATCAATGGCGGTGTACTTGAACGGTATTATGGTGTGAGCGACTCGGTTGTTATCCCCAATAATGTAATAGAAATCGGTAATGGTGCATTCTGTGGCTGCGAAACACTTTTATCAGTCAGTATTCCCGGTAATGTGATAGAAATAGGTGATGGGGCATTTAGGGATTGCTGATCACTGAAATCTATTTGTATTCCCGATGGCGTTATGGAAATTCATAGTTTTACATTCAGTCGGTGTGCATGGCTTAAATCGGTTTCTATTCCTAAAACTGTACGGATAATTGAAGATCATGCATTCTCTGAGTGTGTATCGCTCTCTTCGATTGTTATTCCCGATGGTGTGATAAAAATATATTATGATGCTTTCTCTTACTGCAGGTCACTCGTTACAATTACTATTCCTGCGTCCGTGACGGAAATAGGAGAAAAGGCCTTTTGTGGATGCCACTCACTCAAGGAAATTCATTATAGCGGTACGGAAGAACAGTGGAATGCCTTGGTTAAAGGTTATGGTTGGAATGAGGGCTGTACTGATTTAAAAGTAATCTTTGATTAGAAAATGGAGGAATAATTATGTTGGAAGTTATTTTTTAATACCTCAGCTAAAATGAATAGTCAAACTTATGCATATAAAAACAAGTAATCTGCATATAAAATGCAAAATTTTATGCAGATTACTGCATAAAACAATACATTTGTACCAATTTTTATATTTTGTCTGTCGTAGGATGATAGAATGGTGTGATATAATTGTAAGCAAATATCAATCGGGAGGTTTTTATATGCTTTACATAACTGGCGACACGCACAACATGGAAGATAGGTCTAATGTCTCTGCAAAAAACATGAAGCTCTGCTGTGCTGAGCAACATGCGGACTATGTTAAGATTACTCACCTTATAATTCTTGGTGATTTTGGGGTCCCTTGGTATAACTGTCCTGTTGACGAAAATGGCATTCATCCGACAGATGGTGAGGACAGGCATCTTCTTAAGTGGTACAATCAAAAACCTTTCAAAGTTCTTGCGGTGATGGGGAATCATGATAACTATGACGTGATAGAAAAACTACCCAAGGTTAAAATGTTTGATGGCGAAGTATTAAAAGTTAGCGATAATATTTTTTATCTAAGGCGCGGAGAAATTTACAATATAGAAGAAAGGCGCATCTTGGTTCTTGGCGGTGCAAGAAGTGATGACAAGGCTTATAGGCTTCCGCATGAATCCTGGTGGTCGCAGGAAGAATGGAGCGAAGACGAAAAAGAAAAATGCCTTTCAAAAATAAAAGAGGGTGGCGGAGAATTTGATTTTGTCCTTTCTCATACAGGAACTTCCAAAGGTATTGCCTGTACTGACTCTTATTTTTTGAATGAAGAAAACTTGGCAAAGCTTCAGGAAGATTCAACTGTCTGTTTTAATGATAAAATCGATTCCATGATTTCATATAAAAAATGGTTTTTTGGACATTGGCACAGCGACTGGGGCTATGAAAATTATGCCGAAAGCAAATATGTTCCCCTGTTCAGAATGGGAATTCTTGTTTAAAAAAATATAATTTTTTTTCTGAACTATCACTAACTGATAGACCACTTGTGTTATAGTATATTCGTGAGGTAAAGCAATGACATATTACGCAATAGATTTTGAAACTGCAAATGTTTATCAGAATAGCGCTTGTTCTGTTGGCTTGGTGCGTTTTGTAGACGGTGAGGAAAAAGACAGCGTTTATTCACTCATCAAACCTGCAAAGATGTATTTTTGCCCGGACTTTACAGACATTCATGGAATTAGTTATGGTGATGTTCGGAACTGCCCTCACTTTCCAGAAGTCTGGCAGACTGTTGTGGAACCTTTCCTAAAATCGTCTGGGGAAGAAAAAATACATTTTGTGGCTCACAACGCACGGTTTGACATGGGTGTTATCCGCGCTTGCTGCGACTACTTTGGTATGCCTCTGCCCAATGCGGACTATGCCTGTACGCTTCAAATAGCACGCAAAGCATGGACGGAGTTGGGAAGCCATAGGCTCACCTTTTTGGCAGAACAATTCGGAATTGTATACGATGCACACAACGCCCTTGACGATGCAAGAACCTGCGGGAAGATTTTTGCAATGGCGGCTAAAAAACTTGGCTGTAATATAGAAGAATTATTCTTAGATTGCAAAGTGGAACTGTGAAAAATGAATCCAAAGGTTGGAATATTTTGGTTTTACGAAGGCAAAATAATTTTCTCCCATGCGGTTCCTCTGGAAGTGGGGGAGCACTACGGAGATGCAATTACAGGCGTAAAAGATCATGCGGATTATTGGGAGGAACTTAGATGCGAAGGAAAACTGAATGCATTGGATGAACCTTTGAGGGATGAATATTTTTCCATACCACGGGGTAGGGTTGTCTATCATTCGGACACGGAACGCTTTTTTGTTTATCATGGAAATAATGTTAAGAAAAAAGATTTGCGGAAGGTTGCATCTTTTTTTAATCTGCCCAAAGAAAAAACAATTTTTGAGCAGGACTTGCATTATTGTGATTTTGATGATTCCGAGTGGAAATTATTTTTTTAGGAGGAAGATATGAGTGCAAAAACATATATGAGGCATGGTGACCGTCATCTTATTTTGGAAAGGCTTGTCGAGATTCACAAAAAAATAAAGTCGGGATGTTATCCTAATGCCAAACAGCTGGCCTATGATCTTGAAGTTAGCGTTCCCACCATTAACCGAGATATTGACTTCTTTAAATACAGGTTCAATGCACCAATTGAATACGATGCAAAAAAGCGCGGGTATTATTATCTTGAAGACTACGAGATGCCGCTGAACAGAATTTCTTCGGCAGACATGCAGACTCTTTCCTGCGCCAGAATGCTTTTGTCCAGTTACGAGGGTACTCCGGTTTACGAAGAGGTTGAAAAGATAATCGATCTTTTGACTGATTCAAAAAGTACAGGAAATTCAACTTTTCTAAACAGGATTGCAATTCCTCCTGCACCCAAAATTATAGTTGATGAAAAAATCTGGTCGGAAATTGTAAAAGCTATGCGGGAAAACCGTGTGATTGAATTTGACTACAACGGAATATGGAATACGGAGACAACCCATCGGCGTGTTCATCCCTATCAAATTCTTCTTGATGACGGCGTGTGTTTTGTGTTCGGTTTTTCAGAGGAGCGCAATGCGGAAAGAATATTTGCACTGAACAGAATAAAAAATCTTTTGGTAACAAAAGAAAATTTTGAGCTGCCTGAAGATTTTGATTTTTCTTCGAGGTGCGGCGGAGGAAAATTTGGCGCCTTTGTAAAAGGTAATGCAGAAGAATTTGTAATTGATTTTTTTGATGAGTCTAGACAGTTTGTAAAAAGTTGTATCTGGGCTGATGATCAAAAAGTTACTGATTATGATGATGAAGAACGGACACAAATTTCTTTTACTTCAACGCAGAGCCTTAAAATTTTTGAATGGGTTCTTTCGCAGGGGAGCAATGCCCGACCAGTTTCTCCTGAATGGTTTGTCCAGAACTGGAAAAACGAAATTAGGGCAATGGCAGAAAGCTTGTGATGCTGCAAGCCTCGTATTATTGAGCTGCTGCGCTAGACATGGTATAATCTGTATGTACTTTCCATGTTGAATAAAAATATTGTTGCGCCAACATCATCCCTTTCCTCGTTCCGCTTTGTTTCCAACGGCGAGCATTATACGGAAGTGATTGAGCGCATTCAGTCTGTAAAAAAGTTGCTTTGGATTGGAACTGCGGACATAAAGGATTTGTATGTAAAAGATGGCCGCTCTTCAAAACCTCTTTTGGAGACGCTGTCGGATCTTGTAAAGTGCGGTGTGGAAATCCGTCTGATTCATGCAAAGGAACCGGGCCCTGCTTTTAGAAAAGACTTTGACAAGTACCCCGCGCTCATTGAAGGCATGGAGAGAGTCTTGTGCCCTCGCGTGCATTTTAAAATCATTGTTTTTGACTTTAAGGCTGCCTATGTTGGTTCTGCAAACCTGACTGGTGCGGGGCTTGGCATGAAAGGCGATAATACCCGCAATTTTGAAGCCGGTGTATTAAGCTCTGACAAGGATTTTGTTAGGGCCGCCGCAAAGCAATTCGATGACGTGTGGATGGGCTCCTTTTGCAAAAGCTGCCGCCGAAAGCAATTCTGTCCCGATCCAATTTTGTGAAAAAACTGTACAGAAAAAGAATTTTTTTCTAAATAAATTTGCGCATTTGTGTCTCAAATTAGAATTCCAAAGCATATATATATGTAAGGAGTTTTAATGAAAACACAATTGTACCGCAGAAAGCCCGTAGACGAACTTACCTTTACCGATGACGGAATGTTCCAAGCCGTAATGAGGGACCCCGCCTTGTGTGCAGAACTTGTAGAGCGTCTTTTGCACATAAAAGTATCTCATATTGAATACCCAGAACTTGAAAAGAAAATTGCCCCATATTTTTCAAGCAAGGGTGTTCGCATGGACGTCTATCTTAAAGACTCTGGCAAGATAATAGACGTGGAGATGCAGTCGTATCCACAGGCAGCCCTTCCCCTAAGAACCCGCTACTACCAGAGCATGATAGACGCAGACAACCTTCTAAAAGGGCAGGGCTATGAGGACTTAAAGGCAAGCTACATTGTCTTTATCTGCACAGATGACCCTTTCCTTGACGAAAGAGGCAAAAAATATGGCCTTCCTTGCTACACCTTGACCACAAAATGCCATGAGGCTCAGGAGTTGAATTTCAATGACAAAATCAAAAAAGTGATATATAATGCAAGCGGGTACGAAAAAGAGTCGGACGCAAAGATAAGGGATTTTCTACGCTTCGTCTACACTAACGACCCAAGCGAAGATGATTTTTCTGGCCGCCTTAAAAAGCGGGTGGAAAATCTTAAGCAAAGTGAAGGGTTCAAGGAGGCATACGCTACAATGGGTATATGGGAAATGGACATACGCAGGGATGAACGCAAGGCTTCTGCTGTGGAGGCTGCCGTAATTGCTGTGAGGGAATTTAATATTGATCCTAAGCTTGCTGCGGAAAAAATGAAGGCTCCTCTTGAAGATGTGATGGAAAGTCTTGGAATGAATTATGATGAACCTTCTGATGGATGTGTAAAGGAAAGCATTCCTGTTTAACTTGGCTGACTGCCTCTGGTGCATTGTGTAATAAAGAGATGCCGAATCCACATTAGTTGCAAGGGCATGTGAATGTTGCGTAGCAGTTTGGCCTGGCAGTTCGTTTGCAAAAAAACGCACGGCAGGCACTGGAGTGGCGGCGAAGCCGTTGCCGCAGGCAATGGAGCGCGTAAGCGCGGAACCACGCAAGCGCCACACACTGGGAATGGATGTTAGCAGAAGGGTGTTCGGTTCAAAATGCAAGTGCCGCAAAAAGAGAAATCAAAAAATAATTGAATTTTTCTGCGATTTTCTTTATAATCTAGGCCTAGTTTATAAGAGGTGGCTATGGGCGGAATTTTTGGCGTTGCAAGCAAGGGGGACTGTTCCCTGGACTTGTTTTTTGGCATTGACTATCATTCGCATTTGGGAACAAGGCGCGGTGGAATAGCCATTTACGCGGATAACGGAACTTTTGAGCGTTCTATTCACAATATTCAGAACTCTCCCTTCCGCACAAAATTTGAGCGCGACATTGACGGTATGCACGGTAAGCTTGGCATTGGCTGTATTTCTGACTACGAGCCGCAGCCGCTTATGGTGAACTCCCACTTGGGACGCTTTGCGGTAACGACTGTTGGCATTGTGACCAATAAGGACGAGCTTGTTGGCGAGATTCTAAAGAGCGGCACCCACTTTCTTGAGATGTCCGGCGGAGAAATTAACCAGACTGAACTTATTATTGCGCTGATTAACCACGAGAAGACAATTCTTGACGGAATTAAATACGTTCAGCAGAAGGTTAAGGGTTCAATGACGCTTCTTGTTATGACTCCCGAAGGTCTTTATGCTGCCCGCGACAAATTTGGCCGCACGCCTCTTCAAATTGGTAAGAAGGAAGATGATTCTGGTGCCTTTGCCCACTGCGTTTCCTTTGAAAACTTTGCCTACATAAATCTTGGCTACACGGACTGCCACGAGCTTGGGCCTGCGGAGATTGATTTTGTTACCGCAGACGGTTACGAGGTTTTGCAGAAGCCACAGAAGGAAATGAAAATCTGCACTTTCTTGTGGATTTACTACGGCTACCCGACGGCTTCTTACGAGGGCGTTAATGTTGAGGACATGCGCTACAACTGCGGACGCTATCTTGCCCGTCGTGACCGCGATGCAAAGACTGCAATTGATGCGGATTCAGTTGCCGGTGTTCCTGATTCTGGTACTGCACATGCGGTTGGATATGCAAACGAGTCTGGCATTCCTTTTGCGCGTCCATTTATTAAGTATACGCCAACTTGGCCGCGCTCCTTTATGCCGACAAGCCAGGAGCAGAGAAACCTTATTGCCCACATGAAGCTGATTCCTGTTCAGCCACTTATTAAAGGAAAGAAGATTCTTTTGATAGACGATTCAATTGTCCGCGGAACACAGCTTCGTGAGACGACGGATTTCTTGTACAAGTCTGGGGCAAAGGAAGTGCATGTTCGCCCGGCATGCCCGCCGATTATGTTTGGCTGCAAGTACCTTAACTTTTCGCGCTCAAAATCGGAGATGGATTTGATTGCCCGCCGCGTGGTAAAGCAGTTTGAAGGTGACAATGTAAGCGAGAAGGTTCTAAAGGAATACTGTGACCCCAACAATCCCAAGTACGATGCAATGCTGGAAGAAATCAGAAAGCAGCTTAACTTTACGACATTGCGCTACCACCGCCTGGACGACATGCTGGACAGCACAGGTCTTGAGCACTGCAAGCTTTGCACCTACTGCTGGAACGGCGAAGAGTAAGGGTATATTTGGAGCCTGATTTTTTTGGAGCTTCCCAAAACAAATAAATTTTAAGTATAAATAACTATGAATTTAATGGAGAAAACAATGGCAGCATTTACAGAAATTGAAAGTCTTTTGCCCCACAGAAAGCCCTTTTTGTTCGTAGACACAATCGAAAGCTATGACGAAAACGGCTGCGTTTGCACAAGAAAATTTACCGACGAGGATTTCTTTTTTAAGGGGCACTTTCCCCAGTACCCGGTTGTTCCCGGCGTAATCCTTATAGAGACAATGGCACAGGGTGGTGGAGCGGCACTCAGCCTGCAGAAAACTTTTGCAGAAGGTTCGCTCTTTTTCCTTGCCACAGTGGACAAGGTAAAGTTCCGCCATCAGGTTCGCCCGGGAGACACAGTGCGCATGGAAGTTATTAACTTGCGCGTTTCTCCCCGCATGGTAAAGCAGGCAGGGAAGGCTTTTGTTGGCGACACTTTGTGTGCAGAGGCCGAATGGATGTGCCTTGTTGGCAATGGTGAAAACTAGGGCTCTGGGTTAAACTTGGGCTAGAACGCATTCAAAAAGCAAAGGCATCTGGGATTTCTCAGGTGCTTTTTTTTATTTTTTTGCGGCACTTTTGTATTTAGCCAAATGTTTGGTGAAGGAAAGTCTTGCCATTTTTTACTCGGTCTAACAAGCATCTCCATGGGTTCACGCGCAAAGTTTCAAGCGGGGCGCATCAAATGTTTGCAATAAGTAAGTAAAAAATGGCAAGGAGGCCATCTTTTATGGGCTTTCCGGGGTTCCGGCTTTCGCCTCCATTCGCGGACAAGCCGCGAACGCTTCGCGCCCCTCCAATCCCTGCCGTGCTTGCTCTGCTACAAGCATTTAAAACATCAATTTTTTTTTAAAGTGACACTTTTTGCGTCTCCGGGTGTCTTATCTTATGTAGGCACTTTGGAAAGAGGAATGTAATCTTTGCTTTCCAGCAGTGTTATTCAATTAGAAGATACATATTTTGGAGATTTACGAATATGAAAAAGAACATTAAGCTTTTTACGACTGTTTTGACTGTGGCACTTTTTGCAGCGGCATCCGCTTGCCTTTCGTCATGCAAGAATATCCGCGACAAATTTGATGAGGATATTGACCTTGTCGTTAACATGCATGAAGACATAGCAAACGGCAACCACTATGCGGAACTTACTTGGGACGGTGGCTATGAATCCTATGAAGTCTACCGCTACTATTCATCGGAAACAAGGGGAAGCAGCTACCTTTACCACCACGGTGACAAGCTTGCTGAAACAGATGAGGAGGCCTATTTTGACCACTCTTCCGATTTGTACAGCTGGTATGAAAACAAGTATGTCTATTACTGGATAGAAGACCGCTACGGAAACACAAGCAATATTGTCTGCTTGCACCGCTAAATTCCCCTCTTTTTAATGCAGTTCGGCAAGAAAGCTCCGTAGATTTGTTCCGCAGGTCTATGGGGCCACTTTGTCATTTGGGACAGAAAGATGATGTTTGTCTTGCCGTTTCCTGTAGAATTTTGGGTGGAAAAGTGCTATAATTATTTTGTATGAAGAAAAAGTTTTTTTGTCGTAAGTTAATAGAAGTTCTCACTTTGGATTTTGCAGCCCTTGTGCTTGCGCTTTTGTTTTTTTCTTGCACCACTACAAATGTCTATGAAAAAAGAACAGACCAGCTTTACCAGAACGGAGTTTTGGCAGGCGAGGAAACTTCCTTGCTCAAGGACGGCAAAAAGATTTCTTCTACCAGCAAAGTTGTAAAAACTGTATACACCAATGGACTAAGGGCAGAGGCTGCCGTAGAAAGGACGGACAAGGATAAGTACGACTCCACTACGGTAAAGCTCTACGATAAGGACAACCTTCTTGCAGAAAGAACGTTCAAAACAAAGGACGGAAAGATTGTAGAAGGTGCCCTTTCTGAGTCCGAAAAAAAAGAAGAAAAGGCTCAGCTTTACAAAAAGAGCATAGATTTTGGTAGCGAAGTTTTTGTTCAGGCTCAGAACGAAGAAGAAAGCTTTTTTGTTTCCAAGACAGAAGTTACCCAAAAGGAATACAAGGGCTTGATGGGCCTTAACCCCAGCCGCTTTACTGGAACTGCTTGCCCGGTAGAAAGCGTTACTTTCCTTGAAGCGCTTGAATACTGCAATGCCCTTAGCAAAAAGGAAGGAAAAACACCCTGCTACATAATAAGCGGTGATCTGTGGTACTTTGACAAAAAGGCCAACGGCTACCGTCTTCTTTCCCCAAAGGAATTCAAATATGCCGCTTCCGGTGGAATTCTTTCCAAGGGCTACAAATTTTCTGGTGGAGACAAGCCGGGAAAGGTTGCATGGTATAAGGACAACAGCGACAAAAGCATTCATCCGGTTGGCGAAAAGGAAGCAAACGAACTTGGAATTTTTGACATGAGCGGAAACGTAGGCGAGTGGTGTCATGATTCTTCCGCTCCATGCGTATGCGGCGGCGGCTACAGGGAAGGCAAAGACGGCATTGCTCCTGATTCATTTGCCCCCATGAGCAAGGGAAAATTCCAGGACGTGGGCTTTAGGGTGGCAAGAAGCGCAACCCTTTCTGAAATGGCAAAGCTTGTTCACAAGGATGGTGATTCCGCAGAACTTGACGTGTGCTTTGCAAACGCGGTTAAGCTTGTATACAAGGACAGCGCTGTTAGTTCATTCATAAACAGCGTAAAGGACGAGGCTAGCTATACCCGCCTAAGGGATTATTCATCATCGGAAAAGGTAACGGTAAAGAGCAAGCTTAACGTGGGCTACACTCTGTATTCAATCTTTGGAAAACCCTTTGTTATTGTTGGGGCAACTGTCTACAACCTTACAAAGTGTGCGGCTTTTGCAACGGTTAATTTTATTGGCGGCTACCTGTCTGTTACGCAAAGCGATGCCGGACTTGTGTGGATGATGCCGGATGTAAAGAAAGCAAAACAGAATGCGGCGGAGGCAAGGGCAAACAACGGAATAAAGCACTATCCTGAATACCACAAGGCCTTTACCAACAACCATATTTCCGTGGAAAACATTACCAGCGGAATTGACCAGGAAGGTAACGTGGTAAAGACAAGCCAGACATATTCCTACGACAATTCAATTTCTGTAAAGCGCTCAATTTCTGCGGATGCAAATGCTACGGCTTCCGTTATAGGTGTTGCAGGAACAGCTTTAACAATTCCGGTTTCTGCTGTAACGTGGGTAGGTGGTGCGGTGTTTGGTTTATATAGCGAAATTGTCAACAGCAAATAATTTGTATTTAAGGAAGCGCTTTTAAAAAGTGCGGCCTTTTTATAGAAAAAACTTCATCAGGAGGATATCATGAAGAAAGTTTTATTAGTTGTATTTTCTATGGTTCTTGCAGCAACTTGGTTTGCTGGATGTGCCTCTTCTTCAAAGAAGGTTGCAAAAAAGAATGACCTGCCTACTTGGGTTGTTGATGAATCTGAACTGGAAAGCAAGAAGGGAATTTACGGTTCTGGTGCTGCACGCTATGCAGACAAGTCTACTTCTCTTAAGGCAGCCCGTCTTCAGGCAAGGGGCGACTTGGCAAACAAGCTTGGCACTTTGATTAACAACGTTGAGCGTTCAAATACGGACGCAAGCCTTGACGGTGTTGATTCATCATACCAGCAGGAACTTGAGGCAGAGGCAAAGCAGGTTGTAGCTGGAGCAGTCCAGAAGAACCTCTATGTTGATGACGACGGAACTTACTGGGTTCTTATGTTCATGCCATACGAGGATGTTCTTAAGAACTTTAAGTCTGTTGCAGTTAAGCAGGGCAACTCCCGCCTTGAACGCCTCTTTAGCAAAATCACTGTTGCAGATTTGCAGTCTGCAGGTGAAAAAATCAACTACACGGTTGACACTACTGCTATAGAAAAATAGTTCTTGGCACTTGATTCAAAATTGCCGGGCCGTGGTTTGATTACGCTTACCAAGCGCTTGGCAGTGTGACCAGTATTATTTTTGTTCCCGCACTTGCTTGCTGTTTTTAGGGTGAGCAGGGTGTGGGAATTTTTTGTTTGCATTAAGAATTGCACTTTTAGCAAATTAAAGCCTACCCCCGATTGGAAGGGCCGCGAAGCGGTTGCCGCCAGGCAATGGAGGCGAAAGCCGGCACCCTGGAAAGCGGGTTAGCAATATAAAAGTTGGTCCAGAAAAAAAATATGAATGCATACCGCAGCTTTATCGTAATTACTTTTTTGTTTTTCTTTGGTGGAACTCTTGGCTGGTTCCTTGAGCTTTTTTACAGGCGCTTTCTTTCTCCGGCAAATCCCAAGAGGCAGTGGCTTAACCCGGGCTTTCTTACGGGGCCTTGCCTTCCGCTCTATGGGTTTGGCGTTGTTGTGCTTTACGTTTTGAGCCTTTCCGAAGCATGTTTTACGCGCTTTGATTCGGGGGGAATTTTGCACTACCTGCTTATGTTTGTGGTGATGGCTCTTGCAATGACCTTGATTGAATATATTGCAGGCATTGTTTTTATAAAGGGCATGAACCTAAAGTTGTGGGACTATTCGAAGGAATGGGGCAACATAAAGGGAATAATTTGCCCTAAGTTTACGGTGATTTGGGGACTGCTTTCCGCCAGCTATTACTTTTTTCTTTTTCCGCCTGTTAACCGTCTTGTTGTCTGGTTTACAGAGCATCCTTGGTTTTCTTTTGTGGTGGGAATTTTCCTTGGGGTTTTTGCAATAGACTTTGCCTTTTCCATGCATCTTGGAACAAAGCTTAGGAAGGCCGCAAAGGAATTTGACCAAAAAGCCACTTTGGACATGCAGAAGTTCCAGTCATTTTTACGCGAAAACAAGCTTTCCAAATTCTTTACCCCGCACGACGACCGCTACTTGCTTACCCCGCGCCTTGACCGCTTGGAGCAATTCATCCGACGTTCGCCGGACAGGGTATAAGGTAAGAGCTGCCGAATCTAGTTCGGCATGACTTTTTTTGTTAATGGCATTAGTATCATTTTTACTGCTTGTTTACTTGATGGAATAATTTGTTCTATTGGTAAAATTAGTTGTTTGCGTGAATGGGGTGCAGCCTACGCCCGATTGGAAGGGCCGCGAAGCGGTTGCCGCCAGGCAATGGAGGCGAGAGCCGGAACCCTGCAAAGCGGGGAAAAATGCCCTCCTTGGCATTTTTCCCCACAAGTTTTCTTACGAAAACTTGCCTGTTTTTTATGCTACCAGATGACGCCCCCCGCTGGAAGCTACGCTGCGTGAACCCATGGGGCTACTTGTTTAAGAGGGAAAAATACCAAGGAGGTCTGACCGGACACGGAGTGCCGGGCACAGTTTTACGCTGGCATTCCGTCCGGGAGAAAATTTTGAATATTACAGGCTTCTTGTTTTTTTGCCTGATGAGTTTGTGGAAGAACCCTGGGGTGAGGATTCCAGTTTTACCTTGATTTTTTGATAGCCTTTGTCTCTGTAGACTGTGACCGTGATTGTGTCTCCGGGGCGTTTGTCTTCCAGGGCACTGGCATAGTCTGCGTAGTTGCGTACGTTGATTGAATCTATTGCGGTGATTATGTCTCCGCCAAGGTAGATTGTCGTCGGGTTAAATGTTCCGTACTGGACGGCTTTTGTTCCGCCCTTGATTCCTGCCTTTTGCGCTTCGGAACCGCTGCTTACTTTGCTTACGATTACGCCAGAAGAGATTCCGTAGCCTGCGTAAGATGCGATTCTGCCTGTGTTCTGGACAAGTGAGATTCTCATTACACCGCGGCGAACTTCTCCGTACTTGAGCAAGTCTGCTACTACCCTGCGTGCTGTGCTTACCGGTATTGCAAATCCAACTCCTGCAGAAGATCCGCTTGAAGAATAAATCATAGTGTTTATGCCAATCATGCGTCCCTGGCTGTCCAAGAGGGGGCCACCGGAGTTTCCCGGGTTGATTGCGGCATCTGTTTGAATCATGTTGCGGATGATTACGTTTTCGCTTTCCTGGATAGGTCTGCCGAGGCCAGAGATGATGCCGGTTGTCATTGTTCTTTCAAGGGCGAATGGGTTTCCGATTGCGATGACCTTTTGGCCAACCTTTAGGTTTTCGCTGTCTCCAAAGGCTATTGTCTTTAGCTCCACGTTTGATGCAGGCTCAAACTTTAGGACTGCTATGTCGCTTTCCGTGTCTTTTCCTATTACGCGGCCTTCATAAGTGCTGCCGTCTGCAAGCGAGATGTTTATGGTGCTTGCGTTTTCTATTACGTGGACGTTTGTTACTACGTAGCCACGCTTGTCTATGATGCTGCCTGAACCAGAACCGCTTGACGTTACCACTGGCTCAAGGAACCAGTTGTAGCCCATTACCTGGGTGGTGATGTTGACTACCGCCTCGTTGCATTTTTCGTAGACCGCAATGTTCTGTGCTTCGTCCTGGGTGTAGCCGCCGTCTGTTGCCGCCACAACCTGTAGGGCAGGGGTGTTTGTTTGCAGGGCAACCTGGTCACCGTTTTTTCCGGTTGTTTCTATGGTGCTGGAGGATTCTGCGGAGGCCTGTTCCGTGTCCGTGACGGTTAGGCCAATTGCAGACTGGGATTCTTTCTTGGAAGCTGCCTTTCCGTCAGAAAAAATCTTCCTGCTTACGAATGCGGAAAGTGTAGCAGCCGCGACGGAACTTGCCACGACTGCAAAAACAATGTGGTGCCTTGAATAAAGTTTCATCTTTTATGCCTCGCTTGTCTTTCTTGGCCTTCCCGCTCTTTTCTTTGCGGCAGGCTTTTCGCTTGACACTGGCTTTTCTTTTGCCGGTGCCTTTTCTTTGCTTGCGGAAGCCTTTTTCTGCTTCATGGCCTTTACGCAATTTGCTTCGTCTTTTACAAACTCTTCAAATTCCTTTCCTGTCATGGTTTCTTTTTCCAAAAGCTGGTCGGAAATGTAGAGCAGCAAATCCTTGTGCTTGGTAAGCAGTGCCATTACGTGCTTGTAGCGTTCTGCCATCATGCGGGCAATCTCGTCGTCTATGTATTTCTGCGTTTCTTCGGAGTATTCGCGTACAAGTTCCGGTTCACCAGAAGCATAGCCGCGACCGCTCTTTCCAAGCGTTACGTTGTAGAACTTTTTGCTCATGCCGTACTGGGTAATCATGCTGCGGATGATTCCAGTGGCACGCTGAATGTCGTTTGCTGCCCCGGTGTCCACAACTCCAAGGCAAATCTGCTCTGCGGCTCGTCCTCCCAAGAGGATGTCTATGTCGTTTATGAGGTCTTTTTCCGTGTTAAGGAATTTTTCTTCTTCTGACCTTTGCATGGTGTAGCCCAAGGCTCCGACTCCGCGTGGAATTATGGAAATCTTGTGTACCGGAGACGTGTTCTTTGTAAAGACTGTTACAAGTGCGTGCCCTGTCTCGTGGATTGCAACGCTCTTGCGCTCTTCTTCGGACATGACGCGGGTCTTTTTTTCAAGGCCAACTACGGTCTTTTCTATTGCTTCGTCAAAGTCTGGCATTGTAACCTGCTTGCGGCCACCGCGTACGGCAAGAAGGGCAGCTTCGTTTACAATGTTTGCCAAGTCTGCACCGCTGAATCCTGCGGTTGCGTGTGCAAGGGAATCAAAGTCCACGGAAGGGTCAAGCTTTACGTTCTTGGAATGTATGCGGAGAAT
Source organism: Treponema sp. UBA6988 (assembly GCA_002448445.1). Taxonomy (GTDB): domain Bacteria; phylum Spirochaetota; class Spirochaetia; order Treponematales; family Treponemataceae; genus Treponema_D. The sequence continues at coordinate 5,181 of DJYC01000075.1, read as the reverse complement.
TGCCTCGCGTCCCTTAACATCAGGCTTGTCCACTGAAACCTGGCGGTCAAAGCGTCCAGGGCGCAGAAGTGCCGGATCAAGGATGTCCGGGCGGTTGGTTGCGGCAAGGATGATAAGACCCTTTTCGTTGTCAAAACCGTCCATTTCTACAAGCAGCTGGTTGAGTGTCTGTTCGCGCTCATCGTTTCCGCCAAGGTTGTTCATGCGGCTCTTACCAATGGCGTCAAGTTCGTCAATAAAGATGATGCAGGGGGCTTTTTCGCGTGCCGTCCTAAAGAGGTCGCGTACACGGCTTGCCCCAACGCCTACAAACATTTCCACAAAGTCTGAGCCGGAAATGCGGAAGAACGGAACTCCCGCTTCTCCTGCAACAGCGCGTGCCAAAAGTGTTTTACCGGTTCCAGGCGGGCCAACCAAAAGCACACCCTTTGGAATCTTTCCGCCAATGTCCGTATATTTCTTTGGCGACTTAAGGAAGTCCACAACTTCCACAAGCTCTTCCTTTGCCTCGTCAACACCGGCAACATCGCTAAAGCGGGTCTTTACCTTACCTTCGTCTACAGCCTTGCTTCTTCCGTTGCCGCCGAAGATGCCCATGCTGTTCATTCCTGCACCAAGACGGCGCATTGCAATAAAATAGATGGCAAAAAGCAGAATGAATGGAATCAAATTCAAAAGAATCTGAAGGAAAATGCCCGACTGGCGCGATTCAAATTTGTATTCAACGCCCTTTTCTATGAGCAGCTTTTCAAAGTCGTCTGACCATAATCCGTTTGTGCGGTAAACAGGACGGCCCTCGTCATCATCTGATGAAGAAAAGCTGAATGGAGACCATTTTTGCCCCTCCGCAGAAACCGTCGACATGCTTTCCGGCCCGTAGCCTACAAAATACGGATCTCCCAAAACAACGCGCGTAATTCGGCCGCTTTCTATCAGCCCACGGAATTTTGAAAAATCAACAAGGTCGTTGGGCTTGCTTGAAAAAAACATGTTCATCAGCAAAACCGCACCAACCACTATTGCCAGAACGGCTAGAAAAGGAAAAGGTTTGCGCCCCTTTGGCTTCTTTTCGTCGTTCTTGTCGTCGTCCACGCTAAGTCTAAAAAAATCATAAGGATCATCGTCCTTCTTCTTGTCATCATCACTCATATTGGCCCTCAGTCTTTGGGTTGTTCAAAAAGTTGCCTTTCTGTTCTATATAATATATGAAAATTCTATGGAATAATCAACAAAAATAATTTGGACGGTACTTGCCCGGCTCAACCATGTCAATTATCGGCTAATTCGGCTGCCATGCCTCTGCGCCACCGCCCTTCCGGGGTTCCCTAACGGTCATTGCCGCTTTGCGGCAACGCTTCGCGCCCCTCCACGGCGGCGTACGACCCGAGAAAATCCCTCCGTGGATTTTCTCGGGTATTGGAGAACTGCATGGCAGTTCTCCAAGCTACTAAGCCGCGCATCCATGCGCTTTTTACTTTTTGGCAAGTACGATAAAAACTCCATGGATTTTTTTATGATTGCAGAATCGCTACGCAATTCCGCATGTTGCTAACACGCCATCCATGGCTTGATACTTATTGGCAAGAACGAGTTAAAAATCCCTTCGTGGATTTTGTTTGGTATCGGAGATTTACTCTGCAAATCTCCGGGCTGCTAAGCCGCGCCTCCGTGCGCTTTCTAATTTTTATAAAGTACGAAAAAAATCGTTGCATACGGTCACTGAGCGTAGTCGAAGTGCTAATCGGACTCGCCTTTCGGTCGGCAACCTCCTGTTGCCTCCCTGCAGGCCGGCTCCGGTCGCTGACGGCGGCGTCCATGCCGCCTTTTCCTCCCTTTGGTCGGCGCTCCCTACGCTTCGAGTCCGCTTTGGCTAACATTTATTGCTTTAAAAATAAAAAAAACTCTCTTTGGTAAGAGAGTATCTTTTTTTTGGAGATAATCGGACTCGCCTTTCGGTCGGCAACCTCCTGTTGCCTCCCTACAGGCCGGCTCCGGTCGCTGACGGCGGCGTCCATGCCGCCTTTTCCTCCCTTTGGTCGGCGCTCCCTACGCTTCGAGTCCGCTTTGGCTAACATCTATTGCTTTAAAATAAAAAAAACTCTCTTTGGTAAGAGAGCATTTATTTATATGGAGATAATCGGACTCGCCTTTCGGTCGGCAACTTCCTGTTGCCTCCCTACAGGCCGGCTCCGGTCGCTGACGGCGGCATCCCTGCCGCCTTTTCCTCCCTTTGGTCGGCGCTCCCTACGCTTCGAGTCCGCTTTGGCTAACACTTAGTGCTTTAAAATAAAAAAACTCTCTTTGGTAAGAGAGCATTTATTTATATGGAGATAATCGGACTCGAACCGACTACCTGCTGATTGCGAACCAGCCGCTCTACCAGGTGAGCTATATCCCCAGAATGCAAATAATATAGCATTTTATGGTAAAAAAGGCAAGTAGTCATTCTACGCGTACCACACTTGCCCGGTCCCTGAACTCCGTCGAAGGGGCAGCGTGGAAGTCGGCATCCGTCATCCCGAACGCTGCGCCACATTCGCACGCACTTGCTACGAATGTGGATTCGGGATCTGTAAAAGCTGGCATTTTATCTTACACAGATGCTGAGCCAAGCTCAGCATGACGGTTCTGTTGAAGGACCGGTGTAGAAGTCGGTATCTGTCATTCCTGGCCCCAACCCGGGAATCTGTATAAGTAAGCGGCTAGGACTTACACAGCCCCTGAACCGAATTGTTTGCCCCGTCCAAAAACGGCAATCATTATAAATTCTTTTCCAAATACCTGCAAACTTCCTTCCGTATCTCGTCAGAAATCCCGCCAACCAAATTTTCTATAAAAACATCCTTGTCAAAAAGAACGGTGTTCACTGGGCATCCTTCTTCAATAAACAGCTGTGAAGGCTTTATGTTGAGTGCGAGTGCAATTGCATCAATCGTTTCGGCAGAAGGAAATTTCGACTGAGCTTCAATATTCGTAATGTATTTCGGATTCAGCCCGATTTTCTCTGACAAAGCCTCTTGCGTCAGCCCGCACTTCTTCCTGTAATAACGCAAATTCTGCCTAAAAATCTCTCGTATACTCATGCCAAAATTCTAAATACCCAATTCTGTTTTTAGTACCATTTAAAAGGCGTATTTAAGGTTAAATTTGACAAATAGTATCTATAGGGATTACAATATTAGTGTCTAAAAGAGGGTGATAAGCTTTTTTAGGCAATAAATGAATCTTATAGGAGGATTTTGTGGCGATTTATGTAACGCAAAACGAAAACGGCTCGTGGGATGTATACATCGCAGGTAGACAAATAGCAGAGGTAAATAACTTGCCATATTCGGCGGCAATGAGTAGGGCACGTGACTTGATTCGTAGGAATGGAGGAGGTGATATCATTATTACAGATAGTAAAGGTCATACTTCCTACGAACACGTTGGCTGATGGCAATCACTACTTGCAGCGTTGATGTAAAAAGAACTGTTTTTTTTAACTTTAGTTTTTAGGTTATCTTGCAGGAGTCGATTGGATCCCGTCACAGTACGGATGGGATCCGTTTTTATGCTAATCTCTTGTCATAAAAAGATCAAACCGTAAAAAAAATCTTATCACTCTATCATAAAATGCTAGAGTGAATTGCTATGATGTTCAAAAGAAAAATGCTGCTTGCTCAGCATGAATAATCCAGAGGAGGAGCGTATGTACACAATTGACGATTTGGCAGATGAACTTAACAGGCAGGAATGGGCAGTAGAAAGGATGCTTAAAAATCGTGGCTATCTAAAGCAGAACGGCGACCCCCGCAGGTCAACCATCAACGATGGCTTAATGGACGAAGACGGAATGATAACCGACGGCGGCTGGTCTACCTTCATTGATGAATTGGGCTACAAGGATTCGAGCAACGACGAGGACGATGAAGACGATGATGGTTTTGACTTCGAGGAAGATGAAGACGATGATGAAAATGATGATTTAGACTTCATGGAAGATGACGAAGACAATGAAGAAGAGACTGATTCTGAGGATGAAAATGATGATGTGGAACTTCCGAAAATTAGTTCAAAATATCATAATTGGAAAATTTCGGTTGTGAAGGATCCTGATCATAAATATGTAATTGCAGCCGACCTTCACGCCATATATAAAGATGAGTTTGATAATTTGATAGACGATGGTGTAATTAAGGAAATTGAAATCAATGGAGATGAAATTGATGAAGGTACTGATGTTGAATCCTATGTAATTGATAAAATTGATGAGTGCGAAGAGGAACTTGCAGATAAAAAGAACTGGAGAAAAAATTATGGCAAGTACATGGGACTGGATGAAGACTCTGATTAGTGGGAATCTTAATCGAAGGAGATTGTGGCAAGCCCTGTAATCCTGCAACACCACTCCGTCATCCCGAACGCTACGCCACATCCGCACGCTCTTGCTACGAATGTTCGTTTCGGGATCTGCAAAAGAAAAAAAGCCGTCATCCCGAACTTGATTCGGGATCTGTAAAAGCCAGCATTTTAACATACACCGATACTAAATCAATCCCGGCATGCCGGTCCCTGAGCGTAGTCGAAGGACCGTGCAAAAGCCATCCGCCACCCCCAAACATAAGCCTTCCCCCCATCCGCAAAAAAAAACGCAAAAAAATCCAAAAAAAATGCAAAAAACAGTTGACAGGCGCGTGTGAGTGTGGTATATTCATTCTCACCGTCGCAACACACGGCGGTGCGAAAGCTTGAAATGCCAAGGGACGGAAACAAAGACATAAGTACAGCAATTGTACGCAAGCCAAAGGAACACACACAAAGACCGCGGAGAATCATCCGCGGCAACCAGCAATCCTAAGAGAAAATGAAAGAGCATTAGGGGAGCGCAACTTAACCAATGGAAAATCTTTTGGGCTTCGGCCCATGAGAATAAATAATGGAGAGTTCGATCCTGGCTCAGAACGAACGCTGGCGGCGCGTCTTAACCATGCAAGTCGGACGGCAAGGCGGGAGCTTGCTCCTGCCCTAGAGTGGCGGACTGGTGAGTAACACGTGGGTGACGAACCCTGCTGACTGGGATAGCCGCTAGAAATAGCGGATAATACCGGATACGGCCGTATGTATCAGAAGCATACGGGGAAAGGGAGCTTAGGCTCCGCAGGAGGATCGGCCCGCGGCCCATTAGCCAGTTGGCGGGGT
>DJYC01000011.1:65409-103678 GCA_002448445.1 Treponema sp. UBA6988 | reverse complement strand
TCTGTTGGCTCGTCCTTCGTAGGTTCGAATCCTTCACTCCCCATCAGTTAAGATGTAGAAACCGCAGGTTAAAAGCAAACCCTGCGGCTTTTTTTTTGTGCAAAAAATATTGTTTTAGGTTGCTAAAAATACCTTAATGGTTTAATATATTAGGATAGCGGGGAATTAACTACGCATAACTAAAACGTGAAAGGCAAATAGTGGGGATTTTATAGTGAACGTTCATTTTTGGGGGGTCAGAGGCTCCTTACCTACACCCATAACTTCGGAGCAGGTTCAGGCTAAGATTGCTGCAGTTGTTGAGCGCATAACACCAAAAGACATTCAGGACGAAGACAGCAGAACCCGTTTCCTTGCATCCCTTCCGCCTTGGCTCTTTGGCACTGTTGGCGGAAATACGGCCTGTGTTGAACTTACGGCAAATAACGGTACAAGATTCATATTGGACTGCGGTTCTGGACTTCGCGAATTTGCAGTAAACGGAACGCCTTCTCCAGACAATCACTACAATATCCTTATGTCGCACTTCCACTGGGATCATATTCAGGGAATTCCTTTTTTTGGCCCCATTTTCAATCCGAATGCAACAATTGATTTCTATTCGACATTTCCTGCTGCAGAACGTATTCTTGCAAACCAGAACTGTCTGCCTTACTTTCCGCGGAACGGTGAATGGGAAAAGGTTGGCAAGCAGTTCCGCTTTCATCTCATAAAAGAGGGTGAGCCTTTTGAGATTGGCGGTATAAAAATCAACACTAAAAAGATGAAACATCCGGGAAATTCCTATTCTTATTCATTCGAGGAAAACGGAAAGAAATTCATATATGCCACGGACGTTGAGCTGGAGCCGTCTGACTACGACAAGAACATTGCCAAGAACCATTTCTTTGAAAATGCCGACGTTCTTATCCTGGACAGCCAGTACACCGGTGACGAGGCCATTGCAAAGGCGAACTGGGGGCACAACATATTCTGCTATGCGGTTGACTTTGCAAACACATGGAATGTAAAGAAGCTCTATCTTTTCCATCACGAGCCTACCTACAGCGACAAGAAAATCTATTCCGTCCTGCAGGCTGCGCGCTGGTATGAGGAATATTCATCCTCCAATCAGCTGGAGATTTATCTGGCGGTGGAAGGGCAGGAAATAGAAATCTAACGTTAGGATTCAGTAAAAAAAATGAAAAATAAAGAAAAAAAATCATCATTACAAAAAAAAGTTCCGCTTGCAGTTATAATTTTGTGCTGGCTTTTTGCGGCTGTGGCACTGGTTCTGCTTGCCCTTGTTTCCGTTTGCATTTATTCAACTGGGCCTGTAACCCGCAATCCAAGGGAAGAGGTTTCATGTGAACTTAAGATTCATTCCGGTACCAGCGTAAGCCATGTTGCTTCCGAGCTTAAGGAAAAAGGAATGATACGGTCTGCAAAGGCCTTTTATTATGCGGCAAGGTTCAATGCTTTTGACAGGGAAAAGGCCTTTAATCTTAGGAGCGGAACATATACCGTAAAAAATACCATGCCGCTTAGGGAGATTTATGAGCTGGTTCAGACCGGTACTCCCGAGTACGCTGTTGTGAGCATACCGGAGGGGTTGACACTTACAAAGACGGCTGCCCTTGTTGCCCAGAGCGGAATTTGCACGAAGGATGAATTCCTTGCTTCTAGCCATTCTGCCGAGCTTCTTAAGAAATACAGCATTCCTGCATCTTCGTTTGAAGGCTACCTGTTCCCGGACACATACTACTTTAACAAGGAGATGGATGCTGACGGAATTCTTTGCCAGATGGCGGACAATTTCTTTGAAAAGACAGCTTCCATAAGCGGTTTTGAGGGAAAGACCGCTGACGAGGTATTTAAAATCATAACGCTTGCTTCCATTGTGGAAAGGGAATACCGGGTTGCATCCGAGGCTCCTTCTATTGCTGGTGTGTTTACAAACCGCCTCAAGAACGACATAGGCCTTGAATCCTGTGCCACCGTTGAGTACGTGATTACAGAAATTCAGCACAAGCCCCATCCCAAGAGAATTTTTTATGCTGATTTGGAGATAGACAGTCCTTATAATACATACAAGTATGCGGGGCTGCCTCCTGGACCAATTTCAAACCCGGGAACTGTTTCCCTTTCTGCAGCTGCCTCTCCAGAGCAAAATGAATACTTCTACTTTGTGCTTAACGATCCTGACAAGGGAACCCACACGTTCAGCCGTACCTTGAGCGAGCACAACAAAGCGGCTCAGGTTCTCTACACAAAAAGATAGGCTGTGCAGGGCTAAAAGACTAATGGCCAGCATAACCCAGGAATCAATAGATGAAGTCTCCTCAAGAACGGACATTGTGCGCCTGATAGGGGAATACGTCCCTCTTACCCAGAGGGGAAACGACTGGTGGGGCTGCTGTCCCTTCCACAACGAAAAGACTCCTTCATTCAGTGTTTCCCCGGACAAAAAATTTTATTACTGCTTTGGCTGCCACGCAAGCGGTACTGCCTTTAAGTTCATTCAGGAGATGGAAAAGCTTTCCTTTCCCGAAGCCGTTGAATTCCTTGCCAAGAAGGCCGGGGTAGAGCTGCATTATTCGGAAGGCGGCGGCCCTGAACACAAGGATGATTCCAAGACAAAGCTTAGGAACGAGTACATCGATTTGTATTCCCGCGTTGCCACGACATTCCATTACATGCTTATGGAAACGGAGGCAGGCCGTTTTGCCCGTGACTACATAACAAAGCGTGGCCTCACCAATGAGACGCTGGAAAAATTTAAAATTGGCTATTCTCCTGCGGACAGGAAGTGGCTTCGTTCTTTTCTTGAAAAGAAGAATTACAGCGCTGAATTCCTTAACAATTCCGGGCTTTTTAGCAAAAAGTACCCTGAGGTTGCCTTTTTTTCCGACAGGCTAATGTTCCCCATATTTGACCGCAAGGGTGATGTTGTTGCCATGGGAGGCCGTTTTTTGCGCGGTGACAAGGACAAGTCCCCCAAGTACCTTAATTCGGGCGATTTGATTCAGTATAAAAAAGGAAATACTCTTTACGCCTTTAACTTTGCAAAGCAGGCCATCCGCGAAAATAAAAAGGTGATTCTTTGCGAGGGCTACATGGACTGCATTGCCTACCACCAGTGCGGAATAAATTATGCGGTTGCACCACTGGGAACAGCCCTTACGGAAGAGCAGGTTGCCCTTGTTAAGCCTTTCGTTGATACGGTTTACCTTTCCTTTGACAGCGACGGTGCCGGTCAGAATGCCACCAAAAAGGCCATATTGATGTGCCGCCGACATTCGCTTACGGTAAAAATCATAAGGCTTGACGGTGGGAAAGATCCTGCTGAAATTATGCTGAATTTTGGCAAGGAATACTTGACAAAGCAGGTGGATTGCGCTATATTAGATAATGATTATCTGTTATCTAAACTGCAAGAAGTCTACCCCAAAGACAACCCTGAAGGAAAAGCGAAAGCTTCCCTTGTCTTCTTTGCGTACATAGACGCTTTGCAGTCAGACGTGCAGAAAAACGCGTGTCTCGAACAATTGTGCCAGACATACGATATAGACCAGGAGGCCGCCAGAAAGGACTTTTACAACCGGGAGCAACTTTCACAACGCTTTAAAAGAAATGTGAATACGGTGCAGGAGAACAGGGCAGAGTTTCCTACAATAAAACTTAATGCCGAACTGCGTGCTGTCTTAACAGCCGTAACTGACGATGCCAGCCTTTTCCAGAAGATGCGTGATGAAATCTCGGTTCAAGACCTTGAAGACCCTTGGGCTATAAAATTGTTTTCCGTTATGGAGGAATGTTTAAGTAGCGGTTCGTTTTCGGTAAGCAGTATACTGAACAGGTGTGGCGACGACAGTCTTAGGAGCCTGATTATTCAATCGGCAAATGAATTTACATCGGAAAAGGTCGAAAAATCAGTCACGGACAGCATACGGTTGCTAAAAAAGAATTCCCTTGAGCACAAGAGAAGCGTTCTCGTAGTCAGAATACGGGAACTTGAGCGGAGTACCCTGCCTAACGACATGGATTTGCTTAAGCAGCTTCTTGCCGAAAAAATGGAATTGGATAAGCAGATAGTATCGTTAAAAAGATAATATCTTTTAATAAGGATAGTTAAGGTAAAACATGGATCAGAAATCCTCTTCAAAAAATACATCTTCAAAAAAAGAAAAAGTTGAAAGTTCTAAAAAGACTCCTGCAAAATCAACTGCAAAGGCTTCCTCAAAAAAGGCAGAGGGGGTAAAGTCAAAGAAAAGCCCTTCAGATGATTCTGAAAAAAAGCCCTTGGCTGAAGAGAAATCTAAAAAGAAGGATGCAGCTGTATCTTCAAAGGGTACAGATTCTACCAAAAGCCGTGAAAAGCAGCCGAAAGGACAGAAGTCCGGGCAAAAGTCTCACAAGGGACAGGAGCTTGAGGAAGAAACCGAACTTAATAAAGATGCTGTAAACGATGATGCTGATTCAGACGGAGAAGAGGCACTTGAGCCGCAGGTCCAGCAGCTCTTGGAATATGCCCGCAAGAAGCAGGTCGTTTCATGGGATGAGATTACTGAAATCCTGACTATGGAATTCGTGAATTCCCCAAAAATGGAGGCCGTGCTTCAGCTTTTGAACAAGAACAACATCCAGTTTATGGAAGAGACTGGCAATATCCTTGATGACGAGGATCTTGACGACGATGATGTTGACGGGGACGCTTCCGAAGTTGGGGTTGGAGAGGCCGAGGATATTTCTGCGGCAGAAATCGCTGTTGATGACGACGTAAAGGGCGATGAACTTGCCAAGCACCGACTTGTGGGCGGAGACAAGGAGTCCAGCATTGACGACCCAATCCGCCTTTACCTTCGCGAAATAGGCAAGGAACGCCTTCTTACTGCTGACGAGGAAAAGATATATTCCAAGAAGATGGAAGACGGCCAGAACATAATCAAGAATGTAATCAAGAATTCCGGCCTGATGGTTCCTGAATTCTATGCTATTGCCCAGAAGGCCTTTACAAAGGATAAGGAGCACCGTGAGCAGGGCAAGAACCGCAAGGAACTCAATGAAATCATGGCGGAAAAGCGCCGTCTCAAGACCTTTTACGGTCATATACTCAAGCCCATATACTCTGAAAAGAACAGCATAATGAAGCAGTATATGGCCTTGAAGAAAAAGCTCAACGATAACGACCAGACGCTTGATATCTTCCAGAATGACGACTTGTTTGAACTTAGGGACAAGATAATCCCTGAGCTACAGAGGATAGACATCCAGGCTGAGGAAATTGACCGCTTTAGCGCAAAATTTATAGATGCCGACAAGAAAATCTCTGACTACAACCGCGATCAGGAAAAGCTGATGAAGCAGGTTCGCATTCAGGATCTTTCAGGCCTGCGTTCAATCGGACGCCGCCTGGCAACTCATTCCGAAAGCGTAAAGCTGGAGAAGGAGCTCGGCATGAGTTCCGACAAGATTCGTGAAGTCTATACCGGAATTCAGCAGATAGAAAGAAAGAAGCACCGTCTTGAATACGAATTTGAGAACAGTGTTGACGAAATCAGGCAGAAGACCAAGGAAATAAACCGCGGAAAGGTTATGATTGAGCAGGCTAAGAACCGCCTGATTAAGGCAAACCTTCGTCTTGTCGTTTCCATCGCAAAAAAATATACAAACCGCGGCCTGCAGCTTTTTGATTTGATTCAGGAAGGAAACATAGGCCTTATAAAAGCCGTTGAAAAGTTTGAGTACCGCAAGGGCTACAAGTTTTCAACATATGCAACCTGGTGGATACGCCAGGCCATTACCCGCTCAATTTCAGACCAGGCACGTACCATAAGGGTTCCCGTCCACATGATTGAGCAGATTAACAAGGTTGTAAGGGAAAGCCGCCAGCTTGTTCAGAAACTTGGCCGTGAACCTACTGACGAGGAGATAGCAGAACAGCTTTCTTGGCCAGTAAGCCGCGTAAAGCAGGTTAAGAATGTTGCTCGCGAGCCAATTTCCCTTGAGACGCCTATCGGTGAGGAAGAGGACAGCTCTTTGGGCGACTTTATTGAGGACAAGGAAGTTGAGAATCCCGCAATGCAGACTTCCTACAAGCTGCTTCAGGAGAAGCTCAAGGACGTGTTGAGCACCTTGCCAAAGAGGGAACAGGAAGTCCTTAAGATGAGATTTGGCCTGGACGACGGCTATTCTCTTACACTGGAAGAAGTTGGCCTCTATTTTGAGGTTACAAGGGAAAGAATCCGCCAGATTGAGGCAAAGGCCTTGCGACGGCTCCGCCATCCAAGAAGGGCTTCCGGCCTCAGGGATTATATTGACACTTGATTTTTATGCTGCAGGCTTTGAATACCGAATTTTCAGAGCTTGCCCTATATGTAGTAGACATAACGGAAAAAATGCTATATATTTTTAGAACTTAACGTAAGGGGTTGTTGACGATGCAAATATCCGACATATTGGACAAACTGGAATCTTTGCAGCAGGTGCTTGTTGAGAAATATGACATTGAATCAAAGATGGAAGAATTGCCTAAATCTCTAATAGGCAGTACAGAAAGCCTAGAGCAGTTCAAGAAAGAATACATCGAGAAAAATGCGGAATATGAATCCGAAAAGGCCAAGGTTACAGCTTTGAAACAGGAGCTTGAAGAGGCTGTAAAGGCGCGTGAAGCTGGCGAAAAGAGCATGGATTCAATAGACACCCACCGTGAATACGATATCCTGAGCAACCAGATTAAGGAAGCACAGAACAGGGAAAATTCACTGCGCAAGGATCTTGCAAAAGAGGAAAAAATCCTTGCCGAACAGAATGAGAATCTTAAGAGCGAAGAAGAACTTATTGCGGCTACAGAGAAGGATGTTGAGGAATCAAAGGCCAGCATCGATCAGGAGCTGAATGATTACAAGTCCCAGCTTAGCAGCTTGGAAAAGCAGGAGGCTGAAAATTCTGAAGGAATCGATCCTGAGATTCTGTTCAAATTCCAGAGAATAATCCTGCGCAACCGCAAGGGTATTGTTCCTGTTCGCGGAAATGTTTGCGACGGATGCCATATGATTTTGCCGGCACAGTTTGCAAATGAAGTCCACCGTGGCGACAAGATTCTTTTCTGCCCCTATTGCAGCAGAATTCTCCGCTACGAAGAGGATGACGGAGTTGAATCAACATTCTTCTCTATGGATGAAGCCGGAAGCCTTGCAGATTTGGATGACGAAGACTTGCTTGATGAAGATCAGGAAGGTTTGGATATGGATTCTGACGGCGATGTAGAAGACAATGGAGACGATGAAAAGTCCTCCATGGATTTTGAAGAGTAGATTAATTTTAGGATATTTGGCCGCGCGAATCTGGCTCATGACAGTCAGCATTCGTGAGGTAAAGTCCGGGCTCCGCCGGAAAAGATGCCGGGTAATAACCGGGCAGCATCAGTAAGCTGCAATGGCTTGTTCATTGTAAAGCACTGAGGCTGACAGAAAGTGCTTCAGAAAATAACCGCCCCAAAAGGGTAAGGGTGAAAAGGCAGGGTAAGAGCCTACCGCGTATTTGGCAACAAATACGGCATAAGTAAACCTCATCAGGAGCAAGATCAAGTATGCGGTTTGGTTTTCCGGACTTATACCGCGGGTAGATCGCTGGAGGCGGCGGGTAACTGCCGTTGCGGATAGATGGCCAAGCGGGAAGGGGTGTGGAAACACATTTCTTCTGCGTACCAGAACCCGGCTTACTGTATCCTTTTTTTTACGGGTGGAGAAAATATGCGGTGGGTGCACGACAGAAAGGCAAACATTGAGCGGCAAAAGAACAAATTTTTCATTCGTATATGCATTTATACTTCTATTATTGCTGCCATAACAGCGCTCTGCATTTTAACTCGCAATTTTATCCGTTCCAAACTCCATAATTCAAATTCAATATCAGCCCTGTATGACAACTGGGAAAAATACGACTACCAAAAGGTTTACGAAATTTCTACTGCTATTTTGGCAGATAAGCCCCTGAATACCACTGCAAGAATGTTTCATGGTTACAGTTCATTTTTTTTGGCCGTTTCACAGACGGATAATTCTGTAACCGAATCCTACCTAAAAGATGCCCTAAAAAGCCTCAGGATTGCATTGCAGAATACCAGTGAGGATAAAAGGGGACAGCTTGAATACATGCTGGGAAAAACCTACTTCTACAAGGACAGTTCTTCAAATTCTCAGTATTATGCGGATCTTGCCATAAAATATCTGCTTTTGGCCCAGGAGCACGGTTATTCTTCTGATGATATAGCAGAGTGCCTTGGCCTTTCGTATGCCGCTCTTGGAGAAACGCAGAAGAGTATAGAGGCTTTTGGAGAGGCACTTCTTGTCAGGGAGTCTGACACGCTCCTTCTTTCAATTGCAGAGCAGTATTATAAAATTGGCAATATGGCCAATGCAAAGGCCTATCTCATCCGTGTGAGGGATATTACCAAAAACGAGGATTTGATATTGCGCACATCTTTCCTTCTTGGAGAAATTTTTGTAGAGGAAAACGACTTGGAGGGGGCGGAAAAAGAATTTCGTTCAATTTTGCAAAAAAACGAAAATTCTGCTGACGCGCATTACGGTCTTGGTGTATTATATGAAAAGCAGGGGGACAATGCGAAGGCTCGTGCCCAGTGGCGGCATGTCCTAAGAATTCAACCAAATCATGAAGGGGCATTGAAAAAAATGTCTGATTTATGATAAACTTTGTAGCATCATAAAAATAATTGCATTATAATGGTAAATATGATTCCGGGAGGAAATTTATAAATGGGATTTTTGGATACTTTTACAACTGACATAGGTATTGACCTTGGTACCTGTAATACTTTGATTTATGTCCGTGGACAGGGGATTGTTATTGACGAACCTTCCGTTGTTGCCGTTGAAAAGGGAACTGGACGCGTTGTGGCTGTAGGTGCAGAGGCAAAGCGCATGCTCTGGAAGACACCGGGCAACATTGTGGCAATCAGGCCGCTTGCAGACGGTGTTATTTCTGACAGTGATTCTACGGAAAAGATGATAAAATACTTCATCTCTAAAATTGTTCCGCGCCACCATCTCTTTAAGTCAACAAGAATGAAGATTGGTATTCCTTCTTGCATCACCCAGGTTGAACGCGATGCCGTTATGGCCGCAGCCCTCCGTGCAGGTGCAAAGGAAGTTGAAGTTATAGAAGAAAGCCTTGCCGCTGCAATCGGTGCACAAATCCCGATTTATGAGCCTGCCGGTCACATGGTTTGCGACATTGGCGGTGGAACTACAGAAGTTTCCGTTATTTCCTTGGGCGGCATGGTAATTACAAGCTCAATCCGCACTGGCGGCAACGAATTTGATGAAGCCATCATTAAGCACGTGCGCCAGGTTCACAACCTTATAATTGGCCAGCAGACAGCCGAACGCCTTAAGATAGAGATAGGAAATGCATCTGCTGACAAGAACATAGAAAAAATGGAGATTAAGGGTACAGACGCGATTACAGGTCTTCCACGCCGTCTTGAAGTTGATTCCGTTGAAGTCCGTGAGGCCCTTAAGGAACCTGTTACCAAGATTATTGAAGAGATAAAGAAGACTCTTGGTCGCACACCGCCAGAGCTTGCTGCTGATATTGTAGAGCGTGGTATTGTTATGACTGGTGGCGGTTCTATGCTCAAGGGCTTGCAGAAGCTTATCTCCAGGGAGACAGGTGTACCCGTTATCCTCGTGGAAAAGCCCCTTGAGTGCGTAGCCGTAGGTGCAGGACAGGCCTTTGAACTGTTCAAGGATATGTCTTCCAACCGTTCCGTATACGACAACCTTAACAGCTAAAAATTATGAAGATAAGAACGCCTTTTCGGTTCAAGCTAAGCGAAATACTTCTTGTTGTCATGATTCTTGTGAGCGGAATTATGCTCAGTTTTTCTGCAGGTGGCTTTCTTGTTGACTTTGGCAAGATTGGCTTTTCAGTTATGAGCACGATGCAGGAAGGGGTTAATTTCGTTTACGATGGAGTCGGGGGATTCTTTGTTTCAATCAAAGACATGACCCAGATGAAGAAGGAATACCAGGTTCTTAAGGAAAAGCTAAAGGACTATGAGTACCTGCAGAGGAGCAATACAGAAATCCGCAGGGAAAATGACCGTCTTAGGGAACAGTTGGGCTTTTCCAAAGACCTTTCCTATAAGAATATTCCCGCTCAGATAATAGGACATGATCCCGACAGCCTTTATTCCGGCATCACTATCAACAAGGGAGCCAGAAACGGCATTAAAAAGGGAATGCCCGTAATTGCAATACAGAACGGAAACATCGGCGTTGTGGGTAAAATTGTAACCGTTGGCATAGGGACAAGCCTTATAATACCTGTATATGACTCTCAGTTCAATATTTCTACAAGAATAGAGACAAGCAGGGATTTGGGAATTACAAAAGGCTCCGGATTTGCTGACTTGCCGCTCAATATGGGCTACATAAGGAAAAGTGCTTATGCCGACTTGCATGAGGGGGATATAGTTGTATCCTCCGGGGAAAATGGCAATTACATAAGCAATGTACCTGTGGGCCGCATTTCAAAGATTACCGTACTTGACTATGACAATTCCCTGGACATAGAGCTGGAACCTATAATCGATTTCCCGCGCTTGGAAAATGTCCTCGTGGTGGATCAGAACACCTTGAGTGAAGCTTTAGCTACTCCAATCGGGGTGAAGGAAGAGGGCAATGATTAAAACTATTTCAATAAGTGCAATTATTCTGCTTTGCTGTGCCCTTATAGAATCGGCCATACTTTCCAACATAGCATTTTTGAGGGCAGTTCCTGATCTGAGCTTAATATGTGTACTGTATTTTTCGCTGCATAACGGGCGTATTTCAGGTGAAAGCACAGGCTTCATTTCCGGCCTTTTCATTGATTTTCTTAGTGCCGCACCATGGGGACTCAACTGTCTTTTCCGTACCGTGCTTGGCTATCTTGGCGGAGTCTTTACAAAAACCTTCAATACGGAAGGAATCATAATTCCAGCCGTGCTTGGTTTCTGTGCGACAATCGTAAAGTGTCTCCTCATTTTGTTCATAGCATTTTTGTTCCCGTCATCGGTCATGCCTTACAATCCTTTTTCTTCTATGTTCCTCTTTGAGCTTTGCGCAAATACAATCCTTACACCTATAATGTTCAAAATTCTTGGAATATTCAAAAATTTGATTGTGCTGAATCCGGAGAATGTAATTTAATGCAGAATAATGAATTCCAAAATATGGGCGATGATTCTCCCAAAAAGAACATAAAAATTGCCTTTCTGACGGTTTTTATAACCGTAGTTTTTGGTATTTATGTCTTGAAGCTCTTTTCGCTGCAGATAATTGAAAGCTACCGCTACAAGGACCGTTCCGAGCGCATTTCCAAGCAGGAGATTGTGATTCCCGCACAGCGCGGTGAGATTTATGAGCGGGAAGCCATGATTCCTCTTGCGAGCAATTCCGATTCTTTTGCCGTCAATGTTGTTCCTGGAGAAATTCCCCCTGAACTGTATGACACTGTAATTACCCGCCTTGCAGGATACATTGGCGTTCCCAGAAATGTAATCGATGCCAAGATAAAAAAAAGAAGCGATTTTTCTTCTTATGAAATAAAGACAAACGTTTCTTTTGACGTGATAAGCAATATTGCAGAAAACATAACGGAGCTTCCTGGTGTTTCCTGGAGGAACAAGCCTGTCCGCACATACGTTAACATGGGTTCAATAAGCCATATACTGGGCTATGTCGGCAACATAACCGAAGACGAGTACAAGCGCATGTTCAACGAGGGCTACAAAAAGAATTCCGTCATAGGAAAGGCAGGAATAGAGCGCCAGTACGACAGCTATCTCCAGGGTATAGAAGGAAAGGAAGTCCGCACAAAGGACGCCCGTGGACGCATCTTGGGTTCTGCCCCGCAGATTACTCCTCCCCAGACAGGAAAAAAGCTGGTTCTTACAATAGACAACAGGATTCAGGAACTTGCTGAAAAGACTCTTGGCCAGCGCGTAGGGGCAGTAGTTGTACTCCGACCTTCAAATGGTGAAATTCTTGCAATGGTTTCCTATCCTTATTACAATGCAAACATTTTCTCTACAGATGAATATGCCGCAGAATACAACCGCCTTACGACAAGCCCCAATTCTCCCATGCTCAACAGGGCTGTAAATGCAACTTATCCGCCAGCATCCACATTTAAAACTATTATGACTACCGCAGTCCTTAGCGAAAAGGCCTTTCCTCCCGACCGCTACATTCGCTGCGCTGGAAAAATAGAAATAGGTGACAGGGTTTACCACTGCCATAATCTTGCTGGTCACGGCTTGCTTGATTTAAAGGGCGGTTTGGCTCATTCATGCGATGTTTATTACTGGGTAGTCGGCCTTGAGCATCTTGGCGTAAACAAAATCGCCTATTATGCAAAGGAATTCGGCTTTGGGCAGAGTCTTGAGGTTGATTTGCCGTCACAGTCTTCTGGCTTTGTTCCGACTCCTGAATGGAAGCAGCGTCGCTGGAGGCAGAATTGGTACGATGGTGACACGATAAATATTTCTATCGGTCAGGGAGATACACTTGTAACCCCACTTCATGTTGCCGACATGATGGCCATGGTTTGCAACAGCGGCGTAATCTACAAGCCCCATCTCTTAAAGGAAATAAGGAATCCGGTTACAGACGAGGTGGAAAAAGTAGTCGAACGGGAAGTCCTGCATGAGTCAACAATAGAAAAGAGTGTCTGGCGGCAGGTTCAGTATGACCTCCGCTACGTTATAACAAACGGTTCTGCACAGATTCCATTGACCAACAGATACATTCAGCTTGCAGGAAAAACTGGTACGGCAGAGCTTGACAAGTACAAGTATTCAAACGACAAGCGCCACTGGCACTCTTGGATGATTGCCTACGCACCTTTTAATGCTCCCGTTGAGGAGCAGGTCGTTGTTGCAACAATCGTTGAGGCCGTAAACGAGTGGGAATGGTGGGCTCCCTATGCGACAAACATCATAATTCAAGGTATATTCAAAAACCAGACTTACGAAGAGGCTCTGAAGACGCTTGGCTTTGAATATGTTCCAAAGAACAGGGGAAGGGCCGAATAATGAAACTGAAGGTTTTAGAAAAGTTTGATTATCTGTTGATGATTTGCGTTCTTTTTTTAGGTGTCCTTGGCATTCTTTTTTTATATTCAGCAGGCGTGAATTCTGACGGGGTTCTTGAGTCTTATGAATACAAGAGGCAGATAGTCTGGGTGTCCATAGGTTTTTCCCTTATGTGCCTTTTGGCCATGCTAGATTACAGGAAGTACGAGCGCTATGCCCTTGCCGGCTATGTTGCCATGATTGTCATTTTGCTCTACGTAAGGCTTTTTGGCAAGACCGTAAAGGGTGCAAAGAGCTGGATCGGTATAGGCGGTCTTGGAATTCAGCCGTCTGAATTTTGCAAGGTACTTTTTATAATGTATCTGGCAAGGTACCTCAAGCGTTCTTCCAAGGAACAGCCCCTTGTGCGCTTCCTCAAGGCTGCAATACTTATGTTTGTACCTGTTGCCCTGATTCTTCTCCAGCCTGATTTGGGAACGTCAAGCGTCTTTATTCCAGTCTTTCTGTTCATGTGCTTTATGGCCAATATACCTCTGCGCTATATACTCATAATACTAGCGGCTGGTTTTCTGACCGTAATACTTACGGTTCTCCCCGCATACCAGGAAAAAATCCTAAAACGGTCGGTCCGCTTTATTACCATACTATCCAATACAAAATTCCGCATACTGATGGTCTTTTGTACTGCAATAATCACAATAATCGGTGCCATAGGACAGATTATATTCAAAAAACGCTACTATTACTGGATTTCCGTTGTTTTTGGAATCCTTATGGTTTCCCTGGTACTTGCTACCATGGCAGGTAAAGTTCTTAAGCAATATCAGATGATGCGCCTTATCATCTTTATGGACCCATACTGCGACCCACGCGATTCTGGCTGGAACATCATCCAGTCCATGACGGCAATCGGTTCCGGTGGATTCTGGGGACAGGGCTTCTTGGACGGTATACAGAGCCACCGTGGCTTCTTGCCGGAACAAAAGACGGACTTTATATTCAGCATTATGTCTGAAGAGTCCGGCTTTATTGGTGGAATGCTTCTCTTTGCGGCCTTCTTTATCATCATGATACGCATAATTCATGTTCTAAAGACAACTACGAATACATACGGTTTCTTTATTAGCGCCGGCATTTTGGGCATGATTTTCTTCCATTTTATTGTAAATGTTGGCATGGTAATGGGAATAATGCCCATCACAGGAATTCCGCTGCCTTTCCTTTCTTACGGTGGTTCAGCCCTAATTACAAACATGGCAGCCATGGGAATCCTGATGAGCATTAACTCCCGCAGACTGGATTTTACTGTTACCGCGACATGATTTTAGTAAACGCCTTAGAGAAATTTGGTTCAAAGCTGAATACCGTGCAGTCTCCTTCCCGCTACTTGGGGGGAGAGTACGGCAGCCTTATAAAGCCTCACGTAAAAAATGATTCCTTGTTTAACGTTGCGGTTGCATTCCCTGATTTGTACGAAATTGGCATGTCCAACATGGCAATAAAAATCATCTGCAACGGATTGAATAAATCTGAAAATATTCGCGCTGAACTTGTCTTTGCACCAGACACCGACTTTGAGCAGCTTCTTAAGGAAACAGATACGCCCCTTTATACCTTGGGAACAGGAATGCCTCTTTGCTCTACGGATGTACTGGCTTTTTCAATAGGATATGAGCTTGGAGCAACCGAGCTTCTTGCAGTGCTTGAAAACGGAAAAGTGCCGCTTTTGGCTTCCGAAAGGGGGGATTGTGACCCGATTGTTCTTGCTGGTGGCTGCGGTGTAACAAATCCGGCTCCCCTGAGCGATTTTGTTGACGCATTTATGATTGGTGAAGCGGAGGCTGGTCTTTTTGAGCTGATAGAAGAACTTGCCCTGCTTAAGAAAAATGGTGCGTCCAGAAGTGAAAAGCTTGAGCTAATAAAATCCAAGCCCTTTATGTGGACAAGGGACCAGTTGCATTCAAAAGGTAAGGTTACAAGGCGGGCGGTACAGGAAAACTTTGGCAAGGTGGAAGCTGTGCCTTCCGTTTTTCCGCTACCAATGGTAAAACCTGTCCAGGATCATGGGGTGGTGGAGATTATGAGGGGCTGTCCAAACGGCTGCCGCTTCTGCCATGCGGGAATTTACTACAGGCCTTCCAGGGTAAAGAATTTAAAATACATAATTGACGAAATAGACAGTCTTGTTTTTGATGCCGGTTACCGTGAAATTAGCCTTAATTCGTTAAGTTCTGCGGATTTTCCAGATATTGGCCGTCTGTTAGACATTCTTAATGAGCGCTACAAGGGCTACAACGTGTCTTTCCAGCTGCCGTCGCTAAAAGTAAACAGCATGTCCCTGCCGGTCCTGGAAAAGATTTCCACGGTAAGAAGAAGCGGACTTACTTTTGCGGTGGAAACACCCGACGAAATGTGGCAGCTTAGCCTTAACAAAGAAGTGTATTCAACCCACCTTGAAGAAATTATCCGGGAAGCAAAGGCCAAGGGCTGGAGCAGTGCAAAATTCTACTTTATGGTGGGGCTTCCTTTGGGCGACTATTTTACCGACAGTTCTGGGGGAGATGAATACGAAGCGGGGCTTGAAGGTAGCGAAGAGAAGGCGATTGCAGATTTTTTGATTGACATACAGTCCCGTACTAGAATTCAGTGCAATGTGAACGTTGGTGTTTTTATTCCAAAACCCCATACTCCTTATCAGTGGGTAAGACAGATAGACCCCAAAAAAGCAGAAAAGAAGATTGACTATATTTTTAAGCGGCTACCTAGGGGTAAATTCAAGATGGGAAGGCATAATTTTGACGCTACAATTCTTGAAGGACTCTTAAGCCGTGGTGACGAGCGGGTAGGCCCTCTGATTCTTGCAGCCTTTAAAAAGGGAGTGCGCCTTGACGCTTGGGATGAGCATCTTAGGCAGAATATGCCATTGTGGGATGAAGCTTTTGCAGCTGCCGGATGGGACGTGAAGGGCTGGATTTTTAGGAACTGGGACACAGAAGAAGAGCTTCCTTGGGACGGAGTTAGCCTTGGTCCTGCAAAGAATTTCTATAAAAGGGAATGGCAGAAGTCTTTTGAACACGTGCTTACAGCAAGGTGCCAACATTCCTGTAGCCATCCTTGCGGAGTTTGTAATAATAAAGTAGACGTATACGAAATAAACTCGGAAGAATTTTTCTTAGGTAGTCTACAAAATAAGACAGTCGTGAGGCCTAAAGTATATCCTGAGAGCAATATTCCTGTTTTGTACAGGGTTGTCTTCTATTTTACAAGGGCTTTTGGCGGGGAATTTACCGCTTATCTTTCCCAGGTCGAAATTTTCCACAAGGCTATTTTGCGGAGCGGCCTGCCTTTTGTCTATTCTTCTGGCTTTAACCCTCTGCCGCGTATTGAATTCTGTTCAGCAATGGGGCTTGGAATTCCGTCTTACGAGGAAGTTGCATCCTGCCTTTTGTACGAGGATATTCCCCAGGAGAAGGTTATGGAAGTGATGAACTCTGTGCTGCCTCCGTTTTTTAAGCTTACCCAGGTTATGGTTTTTCCTGTTACGACTATGCGAAAGAGAGAGGCTCTTAGCCAGGGAGTGTGGGGTGGCGAATACCGCTATAAGTTTAAGGATGCTTTCAGCCGCGATGAGTTTCTTGCTTCCCAACAGGCGGCACCTTTTGTTGGTGGGGAGTCATTTTCTTCTATAAATAAGTCTGATGAGCTGAATGCCTTTACGGTAAGGCTTCCTGTGAGCGACAAGAAGTTCAGGGCGGCTATTGAAGAATGGTCCGGAAAAAAGTGGTACGAGGTTACGGATGCGGAAAAAATCCATACTCTTGCCAAGGGGGCTATTCAGGGCTGGACTGCAAGGGACGAGGAAAACTGGCGTAATGACAGCAAGAACTTTGTAAAGGATGGTACCCTGGGTGGCTCTGAAAATGAGATAACTTCTTTTATGGAGCTTTATTCAAGGATTGCAAAGGTGAATGCCGAGCTTATAGTCAAAAAGCAGGCTCTTGATGAACACAGGGCGGAATTCTACAAGGAACATCCCGACGTGCTTAAAAAACACCAGGCGGAAGATGAAGCCAAGGACAGAAAAAATAATGAGAATAAAAATTAAGGTTATTTTTATTATTGTATTGCCCATGCTTTTTATGGCAATGAGCGCGTGTTCTGAAAATTCTGTCACTGCAAAAGGAAAGCTATTGTTTGGCAAGACTTTTACTAACGCAAGAACCCGTATGCTGGACAAGCTTACAAGTGATGAAGAAAAAATGAATGCTGAATATGCGAAAAAAATAGCCACTGCCGTGAATTCTGGAGACCGTGGTGCCCTAAAGGCTTTGTTTTCGGACAAGTCAATTTCTTCTATAAGAAACCTTGACGATCAGATTGAGAGATTGTTTTCCTATTATAAGAGTGGCTTTGAGGAATACGAACTGTCTTCTGGTGGCGAACGCATGTCCATGGAGCGCGGAAAATGTGTGGAGCGTGAGCGTTCCTTCTGGATTTGCATTCCGTCAAAAGTGCAGTATAGCTCCAGAATCAGTGTTTGCTACAGGGACGTGTATGAGGCTGACCCGGGCAAGGTTGGCCTTGTCACGCTTAAAGTGAACGGAAACGATGCTGAGCATAGCCTCAGGTTTTCCGTTGGCTATGAATGGAATAGTTACTATGATGATGCCCGCGACATGTCAGGAAGGCTTGTGGAGGCCTACGGAGCAGGTGATTTTTCTTCTCTTAGGGAGCTTTTTTCCAGGGATTTTGATGCTGCGGCCTTGGAAGCCATAAGGCAAGGCATGGAGAAGTTTGAGGGCGAGCCTTTGAATGGTAAGGCATTTACGGCATCCGGCAAGGAATATTACGACGGAAACTATGACATAAAGGTGGACTGGTATTCTGATGAAAGGATAAATGGCAATGCCGTTTTGGGCGAAAAAGTTCACGTGAATGTCTGGAACATAATTACGGACAAGAAGAAAAAGTACAAGATGAGCTTTGATATGCAGAGGTTTCCAAGCCGTGAAGGCAGCGGCTCAAGCGGCTTTGCAATAACCAAATTTGATTTTTATGCTGAATGAAAAGCTTGGGCTTGGTATGGCGGGTAGCGGTGCCATGCCTGGATTAACGAGCAGGGCATAAGTGGTATAAGATTTAGTAGACAGAATACACATTATATGATGTTATATATGCCGTTCTTTTACAAGTCTTTTTCTTATTGGAGCCGGAGGTCGGATAGTCCTACGCCCGATTGTAAGGGTTGCCGCAAGGCAAGACCGCCGTATGGCGGGCCGGAGCGCGTGAGGCGCGTAGCCCTGGAAAGCGGGTGACGATTTGGCACTAGCAGCCGGTTTTAGCCAAGAAACTATATGGTAGAGCGTTAAAGGTTACCGTCCAAAAGAGTATGATTTAAAATACTGTCTGCAAAATCATACATCTTTACAATGTTTATAGCTTTTGCTGTTTTTTCTTGCCAATATCAAAAGTTACCCCGTATACTGTTTTTATGAGATTTGGGAATGTATTTACAGGACTAATACAGTTGCTCCAGTTTTTCCTTGATGAATTCGCTTTTGCTTTTTAGGTCTATTGCTCCGGTCTGGAGCAGCAGGCGGTTGGGCTTTTGGGGGTCGAGTTTTATGCGGCTGGAGTTTGCCTTTATGAGCTTTAAGAGCTTGTCTATGCTGATTTTTGCAACTTCGCCGAATTCGATTGTGGCAAGGCCCTTCTTTTCCTTTAGGGAGGTTATGGAAAGCTTGTTGCAGAGTATGCGGATTTTTGCAAGGCAAAGCAGGCTGTTCACTTCGTCCGGCAAGGGGCCAAAGCGGTCAAAAAGTTCTGCCATGACGGTGTTGAGCTCTTCGTCCGAGCCGACGGATGCTATGCGCTTGTACATTTCCATTTTTGTCTGGGCTTCCGTGATGTAGCTGTCCGGGATGAAGCCTGAATATTCAAGTTCGAGCAGGACTTCCTGTGGGGCGTGCCAGTCGCTGTTGGAAAGCCTTTCTATGGCGTTGTTTAAAAGCGTAAGGTACATTTCAAAGCCTACCGCATAGACTTCTCCGCTCTGATCCCTTCCCAAAAGGTTCCCTGCACCTCTAATTTCCATGTCTTTCATGGCGATTTTGAATCCTGAGCCAAGTTCCGTAAAGTCTGAGATTACCTGAAGCCTTTTCATTGCAACTTCGCTTAGCGCCTTGTTTTCCGGGTAAAAAAGGTAGGCATAGGCCTTTCTGTCGCTTCGGCCAACCCTTCCCCTTAGCTGGTAAAGCTGGCTTACTCCGTACATGTCTGCCCGGTCTATGATGATTGTGTTTACGTTGGGAATGTCTATGCCGTTTTCTATTATTGTTGTGGCTACCAGGATATGGAAGGCACCCATCTTAAAGCGGCGGAATTTGTCGTCAAGCTCTTCGCTGGTCATCTGGCCGTGGGCAACTTCTATCATCATCTCTGGAACTATGTGTTCCAGCCGGATTCTTGTTTCTTCTAGGGATTCCACCCGGTTGTGGAGGTAGAAGACCTGTCCGCCCCGCTCCGTTTCGCGTCTTATTGCAAGGGCAACCTTTTCGTCCGAGAATGGCTCGATTGCGGTTTCTATGCTCTGCCTGTTCTGTGGCGGTGTTGTTAAAAGGGACATGTCCCTTATTTTTAGGAGGCTCATGTGCAGGGTGCGCGGAATTGGTGTTGCGCTTAGGGCAAGGCAGTCTATGTTTGTTTTTATTACCTTTAGCTTTTCCTTGTCTTTTACGCCGAATCTCTGTTCCTCGTCTATTATCATAAGTCCAAGGTCTTTGAAGACTACATCTTTCTGCAGGATTTTGTGGGTGCCGATTAGAATGTCTACCTGCCCTTCCCTTAGCTTTTGAAGGGTTTTCTTTTGCTCTGCCGGGGGGACAAAGCGCGAAAGCTGGGCGATTTGCACAGGGAAGTTCTTGAAGCGTTCCTTGCAGTTTTCGTAGTGTTGTTCTGCAAGGATTGTTGTTGGGGCAAGGAATGCCACCTGCTTGCCTCCCATAACCGCCTTGAAAGCGGCCCTCATTGCTATTTCTGTCTTTCCGTAGCCGACGTCTCCGCAGACAAGACGGTCCATTGGAACTGCTTTTTCCATGTCTGCCTTTATATCCTGGGTTGCGGCAAACTGGTCAGGGGTGTCTTCGTAGGGGAATGCCGCCTCAAATGCCGACTGCCACTCGCCGTCTTTTGGGAAGGGATAGCCTCTTGAAGCCGTTCGCTTTGAATAAAGGTCTATTAGCTTGTGGGCAATTTCCTCTACCTTTTGCTGGACTTTTGCCTTTCTTGCGCTCCAGCTTTTGGAACCTATCATGTCCAGACGGGGCTTTTCGTTTTCGCTTCCAATGTAGCGCTGGACCATGTTCACCTGCTCTATTGGAACGAAGGCAAATTCTTCCCCTGCATATTCAAGCTTTATGTAGTCGCGCTCGGTTCCCATAGCCTTTACGCGCTCAATTCCCTTGAAAAGGCCTATTCCGTAGTTTACGTGGACAACATAGTCTCCGGGATTGAGTTCCACGAATGTGTCGATTGGCTTGGATTTTCCCTTGCGCAGTGATTTTGGGGCTGTCCTTTTGTTGCCGAATATCTGGTTCTGCTGTATTACAAGGATTTTTTCATCTGCGACGGAGAAGCCTTCCGTGATTGCGGCAGGGATTACGTGTACCGGGAAAAGGGACCTGTCTTGCACTTCCAGGTAGTCTTTTACGACTTCCTTGATGCGAAGGGACTGGTTTGAGTTGTCTGCAAAGATAAAGATGTGCCAGCCTTCGTTCTGCAGGCTCGTCAATTGTTCCTTAAAGTAGTTTATGTTGCCAAAGAAGCTCTGGGAAACTTCGCAGTTTACGCTTAGCTCCGTCTTGCCCTTTTCTTCGAGTGTGTCCAACGTGCGGAACATGATGCTTTTTTGGTGCATGTATATAGAAGAAAATTCAAAAAGCATTGCCTCTGGCGGGAATACCGGTAGCTGCTGCCTTGCCTGCCTGTAGGAAACCGTGTATTCGTTCAGGATTAGCTTGTCTGCGTTAAGTATTCTGTCAAAGTCGTAGTAGAAAACTGTTGTGTCGCTTTTGATGTAGTCAAGTACGCTGTATTTTTTGTCCCACAAAAGGCCGTAGAAAAGCTCTTCCCCCTCGCTCTGGCGGTTAACGGCAAGTTCTGTAAGGATCCTTTCCTTTTCTTTTCTGGATTCTTCTGTAAATGCAAGGTGAATGCCTTTTTCTGCATGGTTTGCGCTAGAGCTTGTGGCTGGAGATAAAGCAGCTTCGCTACCCTCTTCCTTTTGTTCTGTTTTGTTTGTGGCAAGTCCCTTTCTTTGAGCGTCAAAAGCTGCATAGTCGTTGGAAATGCCCTCTTTGTCTGCCTTTTCAAGTATCTGCTCAAGGCGGGAGGCAAGTTGGTCAGTCCAGACAACTTCTTTCATTGGGTAAATTAAGAGTGAATCAATATTTGTCTTTGATGACTGGGTTTCCGTATCAAAAGTCTTGATTTGGCCGATTGTGTCAAAGTCAAATACCAGGCGGTGGCCGCTCTCTTCTCCCGGCATAAAGATGTCCATTACTTCTCCGCGGAGGGCAAATTCTCCCCTTGAGGTAACACGGGGAACCCTTATGTAGCCCGCATCCGAAAGCTTTTGGCTTAGCTTTCCAGGTTCAATTTCCTGGCCTTTTCTTAGTGTGAATACAAGTTCCCTAAAATATGATGGCGGTGGCAGGGGGGTAAAAAATGCCCTTTGCGTTATTATGAAGATTCTTGGCTTTTGATTTTTTTTGTTGCCGGTAGCAAGTTTTGCAAGAGTTCCTGCCCTTATTCCGAATACAGCCGAACCTTTTGTCGCAGGTCGGTAAGGTAGCATTTCCCAGCCCGGAAGCTGAAGGAGTTCTGCCTTGTCGCCAAGTAGCGTTTCCAGGTCTGTCTCGCATTCATCAGCTTCTTTTTTTGTGGGAACGACAATCACAAAGTCTTCCTGGGTGGAAGAAAATTTTCCTTCAAACTGCTCCTCGTGAATCCTGTCTACCCGGCGGCGCTCCATGTAGCGGGAGATGAAGAATGAATTTAGGGAGCCTTTGCAGCCTGTTATGTCTGCCGGAAATGTAACATCCGAGTCGGCAAGTGTGTTTACTGCTTGTGAAAGAGCTTTCCAAGAAGCCAAAAGAGGCATAAGATTTTCAGAAACTGTATTTGCAGATAATGAATTTTCCATAATATTCCGATAATATAAAAAATAGGTTTAACCTTGGGGGGTTAGTAGTGAAACGTACACTGTTAGCAATTATAGCTTTTTTTATGATTTTTGCCCAGACTTTGACGGCACAAAATTATTCTGCAGAAGGGGAAAATGACCTAAAAAATGTAGAAGTCTCCATTAAATTTTCCGAAAGGACTATGTATCATCCGGGTGATGCAGAGGGCAACCCTGTAAAAGTGCATATCACCCTTATGAACAAAAGTTCCAAGACCCAGCGCTTTAAGCTTGCGGAAGACCGCATGTTCAGCGTGGATTTCCGTGCCTTTAACATAAAGAACACAC
Source organism: Treponema sp. UBA6988 (assembly GCA_002448445.1). Taxonomy (GTDB): domain Bacteria; phylum Spirochaetota; class Spirochaetia; order Treponematales; family Treponemataceae; genus Treponema_D. The sequence goes on along the minus strand of DJYC01000011.1, from coordinate 81,065 downwards.
AGCTTGGACAGACTGATTTGCTCAGGGAAAAACGCACCACGAACAAGACAGTCTATTATAGGGAAATTTCGCTTGAGCCCCAGGAAGAGTATTCTTTTGTTGAAAACCTTAAGGAATACCTTAACATTACGGAGCCTTCAATTTACTATGTTGAACTGAATTTCTATCCGGAACTTTACCGCAACGGTGAGCAGTCAATTCATTCAAACAGGCTTACTCTTGAAGTTAAGCCCTCCCCGACTGCCGCATCTTCTTCCATGATTCCTGTAAAGGAAAATACTGGAGCACTTCTTGAACGCCAGGAAATTGGCCCGGACAAGGTTGTTGAGCAGACGATTATTGCCCGCCAGAATGAACTTTGGGACCAGTTCTTCCTCTATATGGATTTGGAGGAATTGCTTAAGGATAACCAGAGCCTTAACCGCCGCTACAACAATTCAAGCGCGGCTGAAAGAAACGATATGCTCAATGAATTCAAGGCCGAGCTTATGCAGAGCCGCATTTGCAAAGACATTGTTACAAAGCCAGTAAAATTTGAAATTAAGAGCACAAATTACGACCCCAACGAAGGTACCGTAAAAGTTGAAGAGTGGTTTGAATACGATAAGTATCAGGAAAAGAAGCTCTACACTTATTACGTGCGCCAGAGGGACGGTATTTGGCAGATTTATAAGTACAACGTAACGATTCTTGAAAAGCAATAATATTGATGGCACAATAGATGGCTAAATCATCAACCAAGGCTAAATATTTTTGCGAAAACTGCGGATCTGAGGTGGCGGCAAATGCCCGCTGCTGCCCCAGGTGCGGCAAGTTTTTCTCTTCCGTCCGCTGTCCGGCATGTGGCCACATGGGGACGGTTCATGATTTTAAATATGGATGCCCGGTTTGCCACTATGCGATGACAGAGGATGACATAAACGGAACTTCCGGTGGTGGAGAAAAAAGTAGCCGGGGGGCACGCAGTAAAAAGAGTAAGTCTAAGGTAAAAAGTAGGTCCAGCCATTCGTTTGCACCAGGAAAGATTCTTGGGGATGATGTTCCTGCCTGGCTTTTTATTGTTAGCGTAATAGTCCTTATAGGAATACTTGCCCTTGTTGTTTACAGATGTCAATAGAACGGTTGACATTATTGCTTAATTTTAATATAATTATTTTACTTTGTTTTGAAGTATTGCCCGGATGGTGGAATTGGTAGACACGCTAGTTTCAGGTACTAGAGCCTTCACGGGTGTGCAAGTTCAAGTCTTGTTCCGGGCAGCCAGCGGTTTCTTTTGAAACCGCTTTTTTTTATAACAAGAATCCACTCCGCTACGCCTTGCTAGCGGCGTGTGTTCCGGGCAGCCAGCGGTTTCTTTTGAAACCGCTTTTTTTTATAACAAGATTGCACGTTGCTACGCCCTTGCTTGCAACGTGTGTTCCGGGCATGTGCAGTCTCGTAAAGAGACTGCTTTTTTGTAACAAGAATCCACTCCGCTACGCCTTGCTAGCGGCGTGTGTTCCGGGCACGTAGCGGTTCTTTACAGAACCGCTTTTTTTTTGTAACAGGAGTCCTCGTTGCAACGCACTTGCTAGCAACGTGTGTTCCGGGCATGTGCAGTCTCGTAAAGAGACTGCTTTTTTGTAACAAGAATCCACATCGCTACGCACTTGCTAGCGGTGTGTGTTATGGGCATGTGGCGCTTTCTTATATAGAACGGCTTTTTTTAGCAAGAATCCACGTTACTGCGTACCTGCTTGCAATATGTATCTGGGCGGCTAGGGGCTGTTCAAAAAGTTCAAAAAATGTCATTATCGTCTTATGTTTACATGCCCACTGGCATGGGAGAGGAAATATAAAATGAAAAAAGTAATAAAAGTTATATTGGTTATATTAGCATCTATATTAATAATCACTTCCTGTTTTTATATAAAAAAATTAATTCATATTGTCCAAGATGCACATGTTACAAATTATGACATAAATGGAAATGTAATTTATTCATGTGATGGAATAAATACTAATAAAAATTATTGGAAGTATAATGATAAAAATCAACTCCTTGAATATAAAAGCGTATTGGAGTCTGCAGGTTTTAACCAAATCTATTTGGTAACTTATGAATATGAAAATAACAATCTTATAAAAACAATTCATAAAAGAACAAGCCAGTTTGATAATGAATATTATGATATTTTATATTTATATAATGAGAATGGATTGAAAATAAAGGAAATTCATTCTAAAAATGGACAAACATTATATGAATATGATAAAAATTCAAGATTAATAAAGGAAACTGCTCCAGATAATATAATTACAAATTATTCCTATGATGAAAATGGAAATTGTACCTGTGAAGAATCTTCTGATGGAAGTATAATAAAAATGGAATATGCTGACGATGGAAGGATTTTAAAAAAAACATATATAAATGATAAATTTAACGGAAATCGAAATTTAATTTGGGAATACTTTGATGACAATCCCGAAATATCAGTAAAATGGTATAATAACGATGATTATGCACCAACATGGATGGTATGCGATAAAAATGATGAATATATTGAGACAGGTATTAAATTGGATGATGGAGATCTTGTAACGAAGTATAAAAAAGTTGTCAAATATAAGTATTGGAAAAATGGACAAATTAAAAGCAAAAAAGTATATACGTTGGGGCGAAAGGAAGAATTTATAAAAAAATAAGCTCTGGGGCGTTTTTTGGCTTGTATTCAAAAACTTTTTGGATGATGGTGGAAACTATTTGCAGGGGGAACTGTATTTTGCTTGCCCAGAATTTGAAGTCTTGGGCTGGAAGTTCGTTTTCCTGTGCAGAATAAAGGGGATCGCCTTCTATTGGAAAGCCAAGCCATGAAAGGTGGCATCTTACCTGGTGCCTGTAGCCCTTTGACAGGGTGCAGTCGGCGGTGAAGGTGTTATTATCATTTTGCTTTAGGGTTATGTCTGTTGTGTACCAGGCGGGAGATGCTTTTTTTAGTGCGGCTTTTCCACATGCACTTGTTACAGGCCTTACTTCCCTATTTTTTATGCCGTAGGGGCGGAACATGGATTTTACTTGTACGTTGGCATAGCCCTTTGCGATTATGCTTTTTGCGTCATAGGGCTTTTCTGGATATCCTTCTGGTAAGGTTGCACGGGGATTGCATATTGCCTTGTATGACTTTATGAAATTCCCCTCTTCCTGAACGCCTTGCATGTAGTCATAAAAATCTTGGGATGAGGCTATGAGTAAAAGGCCTTCAGTGTCTGTGTCTATGCGGTGGAGCAAACCGTGCTCACATTCTTTTTTGCCCTTTACACGGTTTAGTTCCGGAAAGCGGACGGCTGCTTGCGTGTATGCAGATGGATCTCCTTCGTAAAGAGGTGCGCTTGCTGTTCCGCGGGGTTTTATTATGACTGCAAAAGGTTCATCCTCTGTTGGCGTGTGAAGAAATTCAATATCCATTGGCTACCTGTCTTTGGGAAGGATTGTCTTTGGGAATTTTTTGTGCAGAACCTTCATTACGTCTTTGAAGCGTTCTGGGGTTTTTGTGCGAAAAACGGACAGTTCTCCGGCTTTGTTTCCAGGAAGCTCTATCTTTAGCATACGGGCATTCAGCATGAGGCTTGCATTTGGAAATAGCTTGTCGGGCTTGGAATAGATTTTGTCTCCAAGCACCGGGCAGTTTAGGTACTTCATGTGCACGCGTATTTGGTGGGTTCTTCCTGTTGCAATGCGGAGACGCATGAGGGTGTATTCGCCATAGCAGGCTATTGCACTGTAATAGGTCTTTGCAAATTTTCCTTCTGTCTGCAAGTCCACGGCGCGGAATCTTTTGCGGTTCTTTGGATCGCGTATCATGTTGGTTTTGATGATGCCGTGCTGGTGCTGGGGGCGGCCTGTGCAAATTGCTATGTATTCCTTTACGATTTTTTTGTGGTTCTGGAACTGGGACTGGAGCCATTCTTCGCTTTGGCGGTTCTTTGCGGTGATTATGATGCCGGATGTGTCTTTGTCCAGCCTGTGCACTATTCCAGGTCTTCTGCGTTCCAAAATTTCGCTCGTTTTTCCTTCCTTTAGCTGGGGGATTTTTTGTCTGCCCCAGTGGAATAGAAGCGCGTTGACGAGGGTTCCCTTCCAGTTGCCGCATGCGGGGTGTGTTACCATTCCCTGTTTTTTGTTGACTACACAAACGTTCTGGTCTTCATAGATTATGTCCAGAGGGATGTCTTCCGGTTCTATGTCGTCGGGGATGTTTTCTTCCCAGTCAATGTCTATCTGGTCCCCGGCCTTTACCTTGTATGAGACCTTCTGCTTTTTGCCGTTTACAAGAATGTTTGTGACTCCGCTTTTTAGCTTGCTGCGGTTCATGCCGTTTGGAAGGGATGCAATGTATTTATCCAAGCGTTCGGTTTTGTCGTATTCATCGGGAATTTTCGTGCTAAAGAAAGGCATTATTCCCCCTGCCCGCTTTTAGGCTTTTCTTGTGCTGATCTTTTGGATTCTTTTGGACTTTCTGCCGAAGAGCCTTCTTTTGTTCCTGAAGCTTTATCTGAAGCCGTGCCTGTAGGCGATTCTTCTTTCTGTGCTTTAAGGTTTCCCTGCCGCATGAGGTCTCCTGCTTCTTCTGGCGTTATTGGAGTGACGGTTGGCTGCTCCGTAGATTCACGGATCTTCCTAAGTTTGCGTTGGGTATGCTTTTCCTTTGCGAATGTTATCATAAAGTCCGTGATTCCAATGGCACAGCTTGCGGCGGCTGCATATCCGAGAATCATTTTTATTTGGCGCTCGCTGTAAGTCTTTGAACTGTCGAATGGGTTTGGGAAGGAGACGCTTTCTCCCTTTGCATATTGGTATGTTCCGTAGGCAAGTATAACGCCTAGCGTGGTGAAAGGCACTGATCCCAGGGTGATGACTTCTGCACGGCGGATTTTTTTTGACCATCCGGGAAATTCATCAGGTGAATATGGCTCTGCTTCTTCGCTCTCGGAGGATGTTCCCGATGAGTCTGCAAAGGCCTTTTTGGGAAAAATTGTTGAAGAGAGTAAAATTGATAGCGATAGTGCAAAAAATAAAATTCTTTTCAATTTCATATTTGACTGCTTAATTCCCATCGTTGGGTTTATTGTATTCACGCTCTCCAAAAAGGGCTGTTCCAATTCTTACCATGGTGCTGCCCTCCTCTATTGCAATTTTATAGTCACCGCTCATTCCCATGCTTAGTTCTTTTATGGGCAGGTTTGGAAAGCTTTTGTTCACTTTTTCCCTTAGTTCACGCAAAGAAGAAAATGACTTCCTTACAATTTTTTCATCGTCGCAAAAAGGAGCCATTGTCATTAGGCCTGTTGCCCTGATGTGGGGGTACAAACCAGACGATAGGTTTTGCAAGGAAGACATAAGTTCACTTTCATCCTTGTAGCCAGACTTAGAATCTTCTCCTGTATGGATTTCCAAAAACACATCCATTGTCTTGTTAAGCTTTGATGCATGTTTTTCTATTTCTTTTAAGAGGTCTTCCCTGTCTACGGACTGGATGCAGGATGCTATTTCTACGGATTTTTTTACCTTGTTGAGCTGCAGGCTTCCTATTATATGAAGCTGAGCCTTGCCTGGACGCATTGTGTTTATTTCTGTAAATTTGGAAAATGCCTCCTGAACACGGTTTTCTCCAAAGAGAAAATGCCCCGCGTCCATTGCTGCAAGCACGGATTGTGCCGGGTGGAATTTGCTGACTGCGCAAAGAATTACGCTGCCGCTTTTCCTACCCGATGCTTTTTCTGCGTTTGCAATGTCAAGTCTTATTTTATCAAAGTTATCTTTTATCTGTTCTGCTGTCATTTTTTTCGCCTCTTATGGATTATACAGAATTTCAAAATCTCCTTCAATCAGTTTGCATTAACTGTGCATTGCATTGGCAAGGGTGTCCGTAAGGGTTGCAAACTGGGCCACCGTTAGGTTTTCTGCCCGCTCCGAAGGCGATATGCCTGCCTTTGCAAAGAAATCTGCCGCTGATAGTCCTTTTGGAAGCAGGGGCTTTATATTGTTCTGAATTGTCTTTCTTCGGCTGGAAAAGAGCGTGTGCACAAGCTTTACAAATAGTTCCGGTGACAGGCATTCAACTGGGGAAGCCTTTTTTTCCAGTAGAACGGCTTTTGAGGCTACCCTAGGTTTGGGCCAGAAGTTTCCGGGTCCAAGCTCTATGGATGGCTTTACGTCGTAGGCAAACTGGCAGAGTACGCTGAATGATGAATAGTCCTCGCTTGAAGGCTTTGCACAAATTCTATCTGCAACTTCCTTTTGGACTGTAAAGACGCAGCGGTCAAATGGGCATGATTTTTCTATTGTTCCTGCTATGAATGTGGCGGCTATGTTGTAGGGAAGGTTTCCTGCAAGTTTTATTGGCGACTGGGCTTTTTTGTATTCCCCAAGCCAGTTTTTGAGCACATCGCCTTCAACTATGGCAAGTTTACCGCTTTTTTCTTCATCAGAGAAAATTCCGTGCAAAAGCTGAATGAAGCCCTTGTCTATTTCAAAAGCCTTTACTTTTGCGCCGGAATTTAGGAATTCAGCGGTCATGCAGCCCAACCCTGGCCCTACTTCCCAGACTTCTTCATCTTTTGAAAGCTGCAGGAGGGAGGCTATTTTTTGCCTTGCGTTTGGGTTGAGCATAAAATTCTGTCCGAATTTCTTCTGCATGGAAAAACCGTGCTCTTCTAGGATCTTTTTTAGTTCGGCAGGTGAATTATAGTCGGGGCAGTTCATATTTTTTCCTTTATTTTAGTTGAATGGGCGGTACGCGGGCAAATATCCTTACAAGAAAAACAATTGCTCCATAAGCCATGTTCAGTATACAGCCAAATGGGGGGCAAAGAAAAGGCATTAAAAGGCATATTGCTATGCAAAATAGTGCCAATGAAAGAAAAATGCTTATTAAAGGGCAGACTGCAACACTGGAAATGATGCCTATAGGAGTTATGGTTCCAAAAAAAGCGGCGGTTATTGGTGTTGTGGCGGCCTGGGCTCCTATTGAAGTGCAAAGGGGGCTGCTTAAGGCGGGCGGAATCTTTCTTGTGAAAAATCTTTCTATTAGCGGAGTTATTGCCATGATTCCTGCCAGTGCTGAATAGGAAAGCATGAACGCTACGGATTTTGCGTCGTCCGGGATGATTACAATGTGAATCAAAAAAACTGCGCTTAGTATTTCCGATGATTTTAGCTTTTTGCAGTAGAAGGAGTTTGCAAAGAGAATGAAGGATGAACAAAGGAGTGCCCTTAGCAAAGACGGAGAAAGTCCTGCAAACCAGGAAAATGCTATTATTGCTGCCATGCGTACAAAAAAACTTGCCCTTTTGCCAAAAATCCTCTTGCCAAGGATTCCCGACAGTCCTGAAAAAAACGACAGGTGCATTCCGCTTAGGGCAAGAACGTGGGAAAGTCCCGCAAGTGAAAAATCGTTGCAAAGACCGCTTTCCGTGTATTCCCTGGCGCCTGAGAGCAGAGAAAGTATCAGTCCTCCTGCATTCCCCCAGCCAAAGAGCATCCTCTTGAACACCAGCCTGCACTTTGCCCTAAAATGGGCTATTTTTCCGTAAAGGCTTTTGTCTGGCTCCATGTATTCAAGGGAATGAACGGTAAAGGCATTTGCCTTGGGGTTCCATTTGCCCTTGCAGGATATGTTTTCTCCCTGCTCGATTAGGACTGATTTTCCTTCAAGAGAATAGAGCTTTCCCGGGTACAGGGCTTCCACGGTTTTTGAGGGAATTAGGATGCTTATTTTTCCGCTGGATTTAAAGCTTTGTTCTATGCCTGTGCCTGATTTGCAGGTGATTTGTGATGGCTTACAGGAAACAAGGGCAAGTTTTGCGCTGTAGAATTTTCCGGAAGACGTTTTGCAGGGATTTGTGCATATTTTTCCGCTAAGGAATTGCGCCTCCTGCAGGGGAATTGCGCTCTTGTAGGGTGAGCGCTCCTTTAAGATGCCAGTGCCGCAGTATGCAAGAAATGCACAGACTAGTGCAGCCAGCAAAAAGGGCCTTGGCTCAGAAAAGAATTCTATGAATTTTACCACTTAAGTTTTGTTAGGGCAGTTTTTGCAGCCTTTACTATGTCCTCCGGATAATTCAGGTAGGTAACGTACAGGAGGCCATCAAAGGCTGTTTTATCGCCCAAACCTCCCAATGCATTTATTACGGAAAGCACGACGGCTTGAGACGGGGCACGGTTTTGCTCCATACCCTTGTTCAGAAATTCAAGATAGGACGAAAGAACCTTTCCTGTTTTGTCAGAAGCAATCGAGGCTATGTTTTGGATTGCGGTGGCAAACTGCGCGTCGCTAATAATCTGAGATTCGTATGCCGAACGAATCTGCGGAAATATTTCTGTCGCGAGCTTTGCTGCCCTGGTCCATTTTTGGTCTGATGCAATCTGAAGGCTGGTCAGCTGCAAAAGGATAAGCTTTTCGTTTTTCTCTTTTGTTTCTCCTATACTATATATAGACTCTGAAAGTGCGTTTTCTGCCAATTCTCCGCAAATTTTTTTTGGAATTTTTTCTCCGTCATCGGAAAGTTCCTTTACTGTAGACAGAATGTTGTTCTTTTTTTCCGTGTCTACGTTTGCAAAGACTGTAAGAATTTCATTTTCGCATTTTTTTGCAAGGGGTGAATAGGCGTCCCTGAGTTCCTTCTTGTTGTTTGGCCAAACATCCATTATGTCTGCAAGAAATAGGCTTGTAAATGAATTGCTGTCCCCTATTTCACCAAGTAGCATGATGGCCTTAATGGTAAGGTCGTCTATGGGTTCCTTCCTGTGGATTTTGTCGGAAACAAAGCTGTTCAGGAGGTTTACGCTTTTTTGCGATGATATTTTTTTGATTTTGTCAAGGACTGCTATGCGGATTTCTCCGTCATCAAAGCTGATGAATATCTGGCTTAGGTTTGCAGATGCCTTGTCCTTTTCTTCCTGGGAGGCATTTTCCGTGTTAAGGCAGGAAACGGCTGTCTTTACCAAAAGCCTAAAGTCTGCGTCGCCTGCAAGAGAATCTTTTTCCTCTGCCGCAAAGTCAAGGGCCCTAAGGCAGATTGACATGTCCCCGCTGAGTGACGACTGCTCTACCGCATGGATTTTGTCCGATATGTTTCCTTTTAAATATTCAATTACTGCTTCTTCGCAAAAAAGGCCGGCCGGAGAGAATAATAGCACGGAGACTAAAGCTGTGCGAAAGCTTTTTCTAAGATATTCTTTTGCATTCATCCTGCACCCCCTGTAAAAGTCTGTCAAGTTTTTATGGCTCATTTTTGATTGCTTTGCGGCTTGTTTACAGCTTCGTCTTCAAAGGCAGACCTAAGCTTGACCTCGTCTTCAGGAGCTATTTCCAAAGGCTCATCAACAGCATCATTTTCATTATCATCATCACTTTCCTTTAGCCCTGCAATGTCCGACTTAAAGGCTGGTTCATCTTCCGCGCCTTCTGAATTCTCTCCATCCTCATTGCTGTCGTCTTCTGCAAGCTTTATGGCAAGGTCCTTTTCCTTTTGGTCTGCCGGAATTATATTGTATACATAGGTTAGGATTGCATTTTTCATGCTGGGGTCAATGTGGATGCATTCAAAGTGCAGCCTTGACTGCTCCAGTGCCTTGTTGTATTCAACTGCACGGATGATTCCGTACATGATTATTAGAGTGTCATTCAGCTTGAACTGAATTTTTATCTGTATGTTGGTTTTTCCCATGCCGCCTACGCGTATGAGTGCACCGTCTTCGCTTATGTCTTCCAAAAGGCACTTGAAGCCCGGTTCTGTTTCTGCAACGTTGTAGTCAACGACTGCACTGGTAATCATGTACATTTGGGCAGGAATCTGGCACTCGCAGCGGACTGACTGCCTTTTCTGTGAGCGGTCAAGCTGTTCAGAATGCTTTAGGACAAGGCAGTTTTCACCCTGGAATACGGATGACGCAAGTACAATCGTGTCGAAAGCATAGCAGGCATCATTCTTGCGCCAGAGATAGACGCTGATTCTTTTGCCTATCCATTCCTCTGGCTTTAGGACTATAACCTTCTTTGTTTTTTTGTCTTCCTGTTTTGGAAGGATTACCAGAAGCTCGTGCGCGTTGTTCTTTATTTTTGAGACAAAAATGCCCTTTCCCGGAAGAATTATCCTTAGCCTCTGCCCTGCATCAAGGTAGCGGGTGTTGTCAAGGCCGCGCTTGGAATCCTTGTCAAGAGTTATGCGGGTGCGGAATTTGTAGAGTCTGTCAAGGAACTGCTGGGTCTTGAAGCTGTTGATGGTGTTTTTCTGCTTTTCCTCCGAAATGACTTTGGAAATGCACTCGTTGAGTGCTGCCGTGGAGACATAGAGCGAATTTGGCTCTTCTAGGTCGCATACGGTTGCAAGCCGCCACAAAGTCCGTATTTCGGAAAAGCGGAAGCCAGAGTCAAGGCCTGTTGCAAAGAACTGTATCTTTTCGCTGTTCATGGAGTATAGTTTTGCAACAAGAATCACGATGCCCAATAATAATATAACAGAAATAACTATATTCAATTGAAATTGACCTCTCTATGATTATACTATATTATCGTATTTGCGATGAAAAAAAAATATCTTTTGCTTGAATTTGCAATAGTTTTTATATTTCTTTTGCTGCCCCCGGTTTTTGTTTCAAAGGCAGAAATCCCCCCATCTCTAAGAAAAGGAGCCTTCTCTTTTGCATTTTTGCCCCAGCTTTTTATAGCCATTCTGCTGAATTTTCAGTGGCGAAAGAAAGCAGCCCTTACAAAAAAAAAATCTTTTGAAAAGCATATTTCCATACTGAAATGGGGTACGATTACTTTTGGGTGTCTTATGCTGATTTTTGCCCTGATTCTGGCTTTGCAGATGATTTTTGGAACTTCATCTGCTTCTGCTGATTTTTCTTCCAGCCTGTCTTCTTCTTTTGTTTTTGAGCCAAGATTGCTTTTTTTTCTTTCGCTTGCCGTGAATTTTTTGGCGGGAGCCTTTTTTGAAGAAGTTCTCTACAGGGAATTCTTTCCAAAGACCCTTTATGCCCTTCTGGATGGGGTTTCTTCTGACAAAATGAAGCTTGCAGTTAGGATTTTTGTGGAAGCTTCTGCCGTGCTGATTTTTGCCGCAGCCCACCGCTACATGGGGATTTTTGCAGTTGCAAACGCGGCCTTGTGCGCTATTGCCCTTAGGAACTGCTACGTTAAGACAGGCGGTGTCTACACTGGAACTGTGGTTCATTTTTTCTACAACATGATAAGCCTGTTTTTTGTGCTAAGACCAGTAATTGGTTGATGCTTACTTGCAAAACAGCCTAGCCCCGATTGGAAGGGCGCGGAACGCGTTGCCGTTAGGCAATGGAGGCGGGAGCCGGAACCCTGGAAAGCGGGATAAAATGCCCTCCGTGGCATTTTATCCCGCAAGTTTTCTGGCGAAAACTTGCCAGTTTTTTACGCTGCCAGATAACGCGCCCTCCTTGGCGCTGCTTGTTTTACGGGATAAAATGCTGCGGAGTCTGACCGGACACGGAGTGCCGGGCACAGTTGAAAAAGCAATACGCTCCAAAATATTATAAAATGCTGGATTATAAAATTTTACTGATACTTGCAAACAATTGTTTTATATGATAAAGTCATAAAATAAATCAAAATGCGGATATTCCGCAAAAAATACGGCAAGGGTAAAAAATGATATACACAGATACCAGAGACAAAAAAGTAAAAGTTGATTTTAAGACCGCTGTAATGGGCGGTATGAACCCAAAGACAGGCGGACTGTACATTCCCGTTGAATTTCCAAAACTTGCCCCGTCATTTTTGAACCGCACTCCCTCACCTTCTTTCCGTGACATTGCATACGAGATGGCAAAGCCTTATGTAGAGGGCGAGATTCCAGATGCAGACCTCCAGTCTATAATCCAGGATGCATACCCCTTTATGCCGCAGGTTGTTCCGATTGACCCTGTTACATACGTTCTTGAGCTTTTCCATGGGCCAACATGTGCCTTTAAGGACTTTGGCGCCCGCTTTATGGCCCGCGTTATGTCCTACTTTAACCGCGGAGAAGACGGCAACCTGCACATTCTTGTTGCTACAAGCGGAGACACAGGAAGTGCTGTTGGAAGCGCATTCCACAATGTTCCAGGCATAGACGTAACAATTCTTTACCCGGACGGAAAGATTTCCCCCCTCCAGGAAAAGCAGCTTTCTACTTTTGACGGTAACGTTCGCGCACTCAAGGTTAAGGGGACTTTTGATGACTGCCAGAAGCTTGTAAAGACAGCCTTTACCGATGAAGACCTTCGCAAGAAATTCCGCCTTTCTTCTGCAAATTCCATAAACATAGCCCGCCTCTTGCCGCAGAGTTTCTATTATATGTATTCATCCCTTGTTGTTAGCGACCGTGTTCCCCACGACAGCAAGATTGACAATCCTGCTATTATTGCAGTTGTTCCAAGCGGTAACTTTGGAAACCTTACCAGCGGCCTTATTGCCCGCGAGATGGGTGCCCCAATAGCTGGTTTTGTTGCCGCAACAAATTCCAACCACACTGTTCCTGACTGGATTGCAACCGGTGAATACAATGCCCGTCCGTCCGTAGCAACTCTTAGCAACGCAATGGATGTTGGCGCCCCAAGCAATTACGAGAGAATCGTAGCAATGTATTCTCTTGAACAGGTGCGCTCACTATTTGCTTCTTACTGGACAGATGATGAGGGTACGCTCAAGGCTGTTGCTGACTGTAACCTTAAGACCGGCTATATAATTGACCCGCATGGAGCTGTAGGCTGGAAGGCTTGGGACGATTTGCGCCACGGTGCAATGGCAAAGCTTATGGAAGGAAAGGAAGACGTGGACATTAACAAGGTGGGTCTTACAGCTAACGTTCCTGCTTGGGCTGAATATGTTACCTCTGGAAAAGCGGTAGGCATTTGTCTGGAAACTGCACATCCTGCAAAATTCGGCTCTACTGTTCAGAAGGCGATTGGCCGCGAACCAAGTATGCCGGACAGGCTTGAAAAGGTAATGGCCCTTCCCGACCGCGCAATTCCAATGTCAAAGGAATACGAGCCGTTTAAGGAATGGCTTGTGGCTAATCTCTAGTTTAAGCATTTTGTGCCTTTGGGCATTTTACAGCGGACTGGTTCTTTGCCGGTCCGTTTTTTTTTGAAAAAAATGGGTCATCCATATTGACATTTTTTGTGATACTTGCTATATTACTTATACGTTACGCGGTAGTGGTATAACGGCTTATTACCTCAGCCCTCCAAGCTGAAGACGAGGGTTCGACTCCCTTCTACCGCTTTTGGCTAAAGCACCTTCTTAATTGAGGGTGCTTTTTTTGTACTCAAATTACTAAAGTGAAGGAACTTTAGTTCAAAGACTGTGTACCAGTCCGGAGTGATTATGAGCAGTGATAGTAACAGTGGCTACATCCGCCCTACTTGGGATGAATATTTTATGGAAGTGTGCCGCACCATAGCAAAGCGTGCCACTTGCGACAGGGGAAGGTCCGGCTGCGTGATTGCAAAGGACAACCAGATTCTTGTAACGGGATACGTAGGAAGCCCCGCTGGTCTGCCCCACTGCGACGAAGTTGGCCACCTGATGCGCAAGATGATTCATGCGGACGGCTCCATCACCCAGCATTGCGTGCGCACCGTACACGCCGAGCAGAACGCAATCTGCCAGGCTGCAAAGCGCGGAATCTCGATTGACGGTGCTACCGTTTACTGCAAGATGACACCCTGCCGAACATGTGCAATGCTTATAATCAACTGCGGAATAAAGCGGGTTGTCTGCGAAAAGCATTACCATGATGAAGCTGACTCTATGGAAATGTTCCGCCAGGCTGGAATTAAGATAGAGCACTTGGAAGATTCCGTGCAGACTTACGAAAATATGTAGGAAAAGTAGGAAAAGTAGGAAAATAGGAAAAAAGTTTTTTTATTTTGGGCGGCAGCTGTATTTTTAAGGGATTATCTCCTATGCTTGCCTTAAGTGCCCTTAATGTGGCGCTTGCGGGGTTCCGGGGCTTCCCCCTCCATTGCTAGCGCAACCCGCCTGCCGGCGGGCCCCTCCAGTGCCTGCCGCGCTTTCTTTTGCTAAAAAATTATGATTCGCGGGCATCTATGTTCAGAACTGTGCATGCCGCCTTTGCCGCTGCCTGTTCGGCCGCTTTTTTGCTCTTACCCTTTTCTGGACCGTAGGAAATGCCTCCAAGGTGAACGGTAACAAAAAAGGTCATGTTGTGGTCGGGACCTGTCTTTTTTACAAGTTCGTAAACAGGGCAAATCTTGTGCTTTTTCTGGTAGTATTCCTGAAGAATTGACTTGTAGTCCTTGTTGCCCTTGTCTTCCTGCACCTTGCGTATTTCCGGCACAATAAGGTTTCGTACCAGGTTTTCCGCTGCTTCGTAGCCAGAATCAAGGTAAAGTGCACCGAGTACCGCCTCTAGCGCATCTGCAAGAATGGCCTTTTTGTTCCTGCCGCCGGTCATTTCCTCGCCTTTGCCAAGAATCAGGTATTCGTTTATGTGCATTTTTTCTTTTGCAATCGGGGCAAGTGTCTGCTCGCTTACCACATTTGCCTTAATGCGAGCAAGGTCGCCTTCCGGGTTGTCCATCATGTCTTCGTAGAGAAATGCTGCTACCGCAAGTCCAAGCACGCTGTCCCCAAGGAATTCCAGGCGTTCGTTGTTGTAGCGCCTGTGTTCTTCGTTTTCGTTGGAAAAGGAGCGGTGGTGGAATGCCAAGTCAAGAATCTTAAGGTTCTTAAAATGAAGGTTCAAATTTTTGCAGAATTTTTCCAGCTCTTTTTTTCTTTCTGAGTCCAGTTTCTTTGATTCGTAAAAAAGATCCCTTAGATTCATTTGGATTTCCCGTGTAAAATGCACCATTTAAAATAAAAGAAGCACAGTCAATACAACTGTGCCTCTCTTGATTCCAGTCTAAGCCGCTTTTATTTCTGCTGGGACTTGATGTAGTCGTAAGCGTCCTTTACTGTTTCGAATTCGTTTGCCTTGTCATCAGGGATAGAAACACCTGTTTCCTCTTCGATAGCGTAAACCAATTCGTATGTGTCAAGACTGTCTGCGCCAAGGTCTCCACGGAATGTTGCTTCCATTGTTACCTTTGCTGGATCGATTTCCAATTTGTCAGCAATCAACTTCTGAATCTTGTCAAACAATTCGTCCATAATGGTCTCCTAATTTTAGCCGTTTACTTCAGGTGTGATTACCTGGCGTCCGTTGTAGAAGCCGCACTTCTGGCATACGTGATGCGGGAGGATAAGGTTTCCACAATTCTTGCACTCAATCAGCTGCGGAGTTGCAAGATGCATGTTTACTCCGCGTCTTCTTGTAGTTACGGCGTGTGAAGTTTTTGATCTAGGTACTGCCATAATATATAACCTCGCTATAAATTTGTGTCGTCTGTATAACGTTGCTTATATTACTACAGATTCCCGATTTATGTCAATCATTATACAGTCATTTTTTACTATTTGTCAATATTTTTTTTGACAAAATATAAAAATTTGTCAAATGATTAGGTAAGCTCGAAAAACTCCCCTTCCGAGAGCTTTGAAAGGTTAGAATTTGGGAAAACAGCTACGCCGCCATGGAGGGGCGAGTTGCTTGCAACTCGTTGCGCCAGCAATGGAGCCGAAAGGCGGAAC
>DJYC01000011.1:0-65352 GCA_002448445.1 Treponema sp. UBA6988 | reverse complement strand
AACCCCGGAACGGCGGTGGCGCAAGGGCATGGAAGCCGAATTAGCAGGGGCATATTATTGTAGAGCATAGCCAGGTACCGTCCAAAAACAAAAAAAGCCCTTAATTGTGGCTCTTGCCTATTGATTTTTCCCGGAATACTTTTCCCTTATTGCTTTTTCCACAGCTGGCGGAACCATTGCGCTTATGTCGCCCCCGAATTTTGCCAGTTCCTTTATGCTGCTGGAGCGTATAAGGAAGTACCTCTGCTCCGTGGGGACAAAAAGTGTCTCGATTTCCTCGTTAAGCGAGCGGTTTATCAGAGAAAGGTCAAATTCGTAGGAAAAGTCGTTTATGTTGCGGATTCCCCTAAGCAGGACCTTTGCCCCAACCTTCTTGCAGTAGTTGACAACCAGAGAGTCCCACTTGTGCACGGTTACGTTTTTGTAGCCGGCGGTAATTTCTTTTAGCAGGGAAAACCTTTCGTCCTCGTTAAAAAGGCATTTTTTGTCCGGATTTACGGAAATAAGCACGTCCAGCGAGTCAAAAAGCTTGCTTGCCCTTTCTATTATGTTAAGGTGTCCAAGCGTGGGCGGATCAAAGGATCCTGGGAAAACTGCGGTGCTCATAAAAGCCTCCATAAAATGCAAAAATATAAAAATACAAAATTGCGCCTCAAAAAATAAGCCTGTCCAGTCGCAATTATTCAAACAATAGCACATTAGCAAAAAAAATAGAACTGTTTTTTGTAACCCGTTTAAAATTAATTTTATTTAATTATCGGAGGGGGTGCTTGCAGGCCTTGCTTGGTTTGCAACCTTAAATATGTATTGAATTAGGTGTTTTTGTTCATTGACCAAATGGACTTTACGCTGTAGAATGGGAATTATGATGAGTACACATATTTTTAAGATATTGTCTATATTTTTATTTTCTCTGGGCTTTGTTTTTAACACGGGCTGTGCTTCCAAGCAGGAAGAAAAGAAGGAAGCTGTCGTGGTTCAGCAGCCAAAGAAGCCTGTGGCCACCCAGCCCAAGAAAGTTGTGAATAATGCCGAAAAAAAGCCGGTGGCAAAGCCTGTCGTGCAGGAGAAAAAGCCTGTTGTGCAGGAAAAAAAGCCGGTCGTACAAGAAAACAAGCCCGTTGTTCAGGTAAAAGAAGAAGCAAAGCCTGTCGTAAGTGAACCGGAAGAGCCCAAGGTTACGGAGGTTCAGAATGTGCTTCCAGAGCCGGATCCTGAGACCCAGGTTGCCGTTCTTGAAGATATCCCCACTCCGGCTAAGAAGGAGGAGCCGGCCAAGCAGGAAGTGGTTGTCGAAGTGGAGGCGCCTGTGCCTGTTTCTGATGAATATGAGCGGTCTGTAAGCAAGATCCGCGGAAACATAACAAAAGAAACCTTTGAGGAGGACAAGAAAGAAATACTTCAGATTATTGACCAGCTCAAGAAAATCATGGTTTCTTCCGACTACGTGGCTTGGCTCAAGTACGTTGACGAAGAGAGCAAGGTTTACTGGTCAAACAGGGAGAACCTTAAGAAGGTTGCAGCCCTAAAGAAGGGGCTTCAGCTTAATTACCTTAAGGATTACTTCCTCAAGATTTTTGTGCCGGCAAGAAAGGGGCGTCGCGTAGACGAGATCCGCTATGAGACCGACACGCAGGTTAAGGCTGTACAGGTTAACGAAGGTAATGACACAATCTACTACGATTTCAAAAAAGTGAACGGACAGTGGAAAGTTCATTTACCGCCTATTACAGATTGATTTTTTACCGATAATACATTATAATCATTCATATAAAGTCAGGAGGAACTGATAAATGAAATTAACAAAAATGATTGCCGGAGTTGTGTTTTGCGCAGCCTTCGCAGGAGTCGCCTTTGCACAGCAGACTGTAAAAAGCCAGAAGTCGGCAGGAACTGAGTCAACTGTAGAAAAAGAATATTTGAGCAATGTAGAAGACGTAATTATTACTGAGCTTGCTACATCCCCCGAATATGACAATAAGCTTGTTGCATTGCAGTATCTTGAGGAAGCCGTAAACGAAGGCCGCACATCTCCGGATATCGTTGCAGCTCTCCAGGGTCTTGCAGGTGAAGGCGTTACAAAGCAGGAGCGCACAGGAAGACGCGTAATGAACAACTTCCCCGACATCCGCGCAAAGGCTTGTGACTTGCTTGGCGAAGTTCCGTCAGAAGAAGCAAAGTCAACGCTTATGGTTATTGCACAGGATGACAAGGAACCAATGGTTGTTTCTGCAGCAGTACGCTCACTCGGCAACATTGGCCTTAACAATGGCAACGAAGTTGTAAACATGATTGCTTTCATCCAGAAGAAGTACGCAGCCCTTAACCCGACAAGCTCACTTGCTCTTGAAATCCTTGTTGCATACGAAAAGCTTGCCGCTACTGTAACAGAACCGGCAGACAGAAGCACGATGATTGAATCCGTAACGGAAATTGCTTCAAACTACCACTTTGTAACACCGGTACGCACAAAGGCTCTCCAGCTCCTCAAGGCTCTCCAGGGCAAAAGTTCCGGCAAGAAAAGCAAGTAAAGCTTCTTTAAAATAAGAAAACGGACATTCTTAAATCATCTGGTTTAAGCAATGTCCGCTTTTTTGTTTGGGAGATACGGGACTCGAACCCACAACCTTCGGCTCCGGAGGCCGACGCTCTATCCAGTTGAGCTAATCTCTCGAACGACTATAATATAAAATTAAAAAAACAAAATGTCAACAAATAACTTTTAAAAAGAGGCTCTATGTACCCTATTATTCTTGCGTCATCCTCTCCCAGAAGACAAGAAATCTTAAAGCTTCTGAACATTCCATTTGTCGTAAATCCTGCAAATATAGAAGAAACCTACCCCTCTGACATGAAGAGCGAAAAGGTCGCGGAATACCTGGCGGTAAAAAAAGTAAAGGCTGTTATGGATTCTTTTGACTCGGAAACCGAGGCTACGTGGATTCTTGGTGCCGATACGCTGATTATCCTTGACGGCAAGATATACGGTCAGCCAAAAAGCCAGGAAGAGGCCTGCTCTTTCCTTCAGGATTTTCAGGGTAAGACCCACAAAGTGGTGACGGGAATAGCCCTCTACAACCCTGAAAGCAAGCAGATTGTTAGCAGGTCAAGCACAAGCAAGGTTACTTTTGCGGATATGAGCAGTGATGAAATAGAGTGGTATCTTAACACTGGGGAATGGCACGGGGCAGCTGGCGGCTACAGAATACAGGGGCTTGCTTCCTGCTTCATAAAGAACATTTCTGGAACGGAATCCGCGGTTATGGGCTTGCCTATATTTGAACTTTATGATATATTAAAAACGCAAAATTATTCACTAATCAGTTAGTTTTGCCGGGCAGAATACGGGCCGTTAGCCTTGTGTTTTGTTGCGAAATCTTCCGGGCCGTTTTATGCGGTCACGAGAAACAAGGTCAGGTGGGAAAATCACCCTGCTAAGGGAAGGCATTTTGCCCTAATTGGTTTTTCCGGTGAAGGAGTTAATCATGGCAGTAGTAACCATGAAGAGTCTGCTTGAGTCCGGCGTACACTTCGGACATCAGGTAAAGCGTTGGGATCCGCGCATGAAGAAGTACATCTTCGCAGAGCGCAATGGAATTCACATCATCGATTTGCAGAAGACAATCACTGCAATCAAAGACAGCTACGAAGAAATCCGCAAGGTTGCATCTTCTGGCAAGTCAGTGCTTTTTGTAGGCACAAAGAAGCAGGCACAGCAGGCCATTCAGAAAGAAGCTGAACGCTGTGGCCAGTTCTACGTAAACAACCGCTGGCTTGGCGGTACACTCACAAACTTTGCAACAATCAAGAAGTCTCTCTTGCGCCTCAAGAAAATCGAAAAGATGGAAGTTGACGGCACATTTGACAACCTTACAAAGAAGGAAGTTGCAAACCTCCTCAAAGAAAAGGAAAAACTCCAGAAGAACTACGGTGGAATCAAAGAAATGAAGGAACTGCCGGGAGCAATCTTCATCATCGACACTCACAAAGAGCAGATTGCAGTTGCAGAAGCACGCCGCATGGGTATCCCGATTGTTGCTATCGTAGACACAAACTGCAATCCAGAGGGCATCAACTTCCCTATTCCTGGCAACGATGACGCAATCCGCGCAATCAGCCTCTTTACTTCAATTATTGCAAATGCGGTTCTTGAAGCAGACAACGAACAGGGCCTCAAGATTATCGAAACTCTTGGCGACTACGATGACGTAACTACAGATGCTTCTACAAAGAAGGAAGACGAAGAAATCGTTGACTACTCTAACTATACTCCTACAGAAGTAAAGGAAGAGGATGCAGAAGCTGACCGCCGTGACGAGGAAAGCCTCATCGACGAAGACAAAGCATACGAAAAATAATTGGAGTTAATAACATGGCTATTACAGCTGCACAGGTAAAAGAATTGCGCGAACAGACAGGCGCAGGCATGATGGACTGCAAAAAGGCCCTTACCGAAACAAACGGTGACTTTGACGCAGCCGCAAAACTTTTGAAGGAAAAAGGTCTCGCTGCAGTAGCAAAGAGAGCTGAGCGCGTAACAAGCGAAGGCCGCATTTTCATCCGCCAGAACGGAAACAAAATCGCCGTTGTTGAGCTTGTATGCGAAACAGACTTTGTTGCAAACAACGCAGATTTCATTTCAAGCGGTGAAAAAATCCTTGACATGGTATTCGAAAAGGGCTATACAGAGCCCAACAAAGAGCTTTCTGATGTACTCCTTGACTTTGCAACACGCACCCGCGAGAATATGTCCTTGAGCAAGGTTCAGATTATTGAAGTTCCTGAAGGCGCTTCTAGCGGAATCTACGTTCACTCAAACTTCAAGCAGGCTGCTGTTGTTATCGTAAAGGGTTCTACAGATGACAAGGTAAAGGAATTTGCAAAGGACTGCTGCATGCACCTCGTTGCATTTACACCTGCCTACATCAAGCAGACAGACGTTCCGCAGAGCTACATTGACGAGCAGAAAGACATCTTTAAGAAGCAGATGGAACAGGATCCAAAGATGGCTTCCAAGCCGGAAAATGTCCGCGAGGGAATCCTTCAGGGAAAAATCAACAAGCATCTTGCAGAAGTATGCTTCGTAGACCAGATGTTCGTTAAGGATGACAAAAAGTCTGTAAACGCAAAACTTGCTGAAATCGGTAAGGAAGTTGGAGCCACTCTCGAATTTGGCGACATCAGCCTTCTCGTTTTAGGAAAATAATTTTATAGGCGGTCTGTACAAATTCGTCAGGCCGCCGCAATTTTTACGGAGGAATATTTATGGCCGGTGATAATGAATCAAAAATGGAAAAAACAGTCAATTCTTTAAAGGAAGAATACAATAGTATCCGCACAGGAAGAGCTAGTGCCTCTATTTTTGACAAAGTGCGCGTTGACTATTACGGCACACCTACCCCTTTAAGCCAGGTCGGTACAATTTCCATACCGGAAGCACGCCTTGTGGTTGTTTCTCCGTTTGACAAGAGCCTTATTTCTGCAATAGAAAAGGCAATTCAGACAGCAGACTTGGGTCTTAACCCAAGCAACGACGGTAAGGTTATCCGCATTGCAATTCCTCCGCTAACAGCAGACCGCCGCAAAGAGCTTGTAAAGCAGGCAAAGAATACAGCGGAAAACTACCGCACAACAATCCGCAACATCCGCCGCGACGGAAATGATGCCCTTAAAAAGCAGCAGAAAGGCGGTGAACTTACGGAAGACCAGCTTAAGACAGAAACAGACAAGCTGCAGAAGCTTACTGACAAATATATAGAAGAAATCAACAAAGTCTACGAAGCAAAAGAAAAAGAAATTATGGAATAATAACCGTGGACATTGAGATTAACAAAAACCCGGAAGCCCTTCCCGCTCATATTGGAATAATTATGGACGGAAACGGGCGCTGGGCAAAGCAAAGAGGTCAGATACGCACTGCCGGTCACGAAGAAGGCTTGAAGCGTGCAAAGGAAATTGCAAAGGCTGCGTCTGACCTTGGCATAAAATACGTTACACTCTATGCTTTTTCTACGGAAAACTGGAAGCGTGCCAAGTCCGAAGTTGGCTTTCTCATGAATTTGATTCACACGCATCTTCTAAAGGAACTTAAGTTTTACAAAGAAAACAGCATAAGGGTACGCCTCCTTGGGGACATTACAGGTCTTCCGGCAAACATTCAGCAGGACATTATAGAGACGGAAAAAGATACAAAGGACTTTACGGGTCTTACCATTTGTCTTGCGATAAATTACGGCGGAAGGGACGAAATTGTGCGCGGAATAAGGAAGCTTATCCGTGAGGGGCTTTCCGAAAAAGAAGTCACGGAGACTAGCCTTCCATCTTATTTTGACTTTCCTGAACTGCCGGACGTTGACCTTCTTATAAGGACCGGCGGTGAGCAAAGAATAAGCAATTTTTTAATCTGGCAAGCATCTTATGCAGAATTTTTATTTACAAAAACGCTATGGCCGGATTATAATAAAGAAGAATTCTATAATAATATCGCTGAGTTCCAAAAAAGGACTAGGCGTTTTGGGGCGGTGCCTGTATGAGTAGCATAAAAAAAATAATTCCAAGACTCGGTATTTTTTTTATAGGCTTGCCCTTGTTGCTTGCCGTTATTCTTTTTCCCTGGGGAAATCATCTTCCCCTGCATGTTTTGATTGTCACTGTTTCGGCTTTGGCGGCGAGCGAGGCATACGATATATTCCTTACAAAGACAAAGCTACAGCCAAGATGGTTTATAATTCTTTTAGACATTTTCATTACGGTGGTAGCTTCCCTTACAAAGCTTTTCCCCGTTCTCTTCGGCAGAGAATTTCCTGTTGGCGAGGAAATAATTTCTTACACATTCATCTCTGCCATGCTTATAATTCTTATGGTGGAAGTGTTCTTTGCTGATTCCTTTGAGAATTCCCTCGGAAGAATCTCGGCATCCATATTCATCCTGCTTTACACGGCATATCTGATAACTTTTGTTTCCAGAATGACCACTTTTTCCAAGGGCGGAAAGGATATTTCCTCCCAGCTTATAGCTGAATTCCTTCTTATGGTCTGCTTTTGCGACAGTTTTGCCTGGTTTTTTGGCGTATTGTTCGGCAAAAACAATAAGGGCTTTATAAAGGCAAGCCCAAACAAGAGCATTGCCGGCTTTATGGGAGGAATTGCTGGCTCTATAGGTGCCGGAATTCTGGGCTTTTACCTATGGCCGGAGATTTTTACTGGTTCCATCGTGAAGATTATCTTTACAGGTTTTATAATGGCTCTTACCTCTATTGTTGGTGATTTGACAGAATCCGTCATGAAGCGTTCTGCCGGAGTCAAGAATTCAGGCAACATCATACCGGGTCGAGGCGGAATTTTGGATTCCATGGACTCAATTCTGATGTCTGCCCCTCTTTACTATATGCTGATTTCCATTTTTTACGGACCGCTATGAAAAAAAGAATTCTTGTTCTTGGTTGCACTGGCTCTATAGGAAGCCAAACTTTGGATATTGCCCGCAAGATGAAGGATGATTTTGAGGTTGCAGGGCTTTGTGTTGGGAAAAATCAAAAAAAACTGGATGAGCTTTGTGCTGAATTCAATTGTCCTGGAAGTGTTTTTGAAAAGGACGGAATTTCAGGAATTGAAAGGCTTGTAAAAGAATGCAATGCGGATATTGCCGTAAATGGAATTGCAGGTGCCGCTGGACTTGAACCGTCGGTTCTTGTGCTAAAGAATGGCATGGATCTGGCCCTTGCAAACAAAGAAACCGTTGTTATGGCCTGGCCTTTGGTTCAGGAAGTGGCTAAAAAATCTGGAGCAAGAATTGTTCCTGTTGATTCCGAGCACAGCGCAATCTTTAACCTTATACAGTTTGCTGGCTTTGAAAAGATAAGCGAGCTTGTAATAACAGCAAGCGGAGGCCCTTTCCGTTCCTATACAAAAGAACAGCTTAAAAATGTTACCCTAGAGCAGGCACTTGCCCACCCAACCTGGAATATGGGCCCCAAAATCACTGTGGACAGCGCAACTCTTGCAAACAAGGGGCTTGAGGTAATAGAGGCAGCGCGGCTTTTTGGACTGGACACGGCAAAAATAAAGGTTGTGGTTCACCCGCAGAGCCTTATACATTCGCTTGTGCGAACAAAAGACGGAATGCTTTATGCCCAGATAAGCAACCCGGACATGAGGCATCCAATTCTTGGCGCTCTTACCTTCCCCGAATACAAGGAAAACTATCTTGAGCCATTTGACCTTGCCGGCCACGACATGACTTTTATGGCTCCACGAATGGATGACTTTCCCCTGCTTTCCCTTGCCTATGAATGCGCAAAAAAAGGAAAATCCTATACAATAGCCTTTAATGCGGCAAACGAAATTGCAGCCCACGCTTTCCTTGACAAAAAATGCGGATTTTTGGACATAGCAGCGATTGTTGAAAAGACTTTGCAGAGCGACTGGTCTGAAGATCCTTCTTCGCTGGAAACTGTCTACCGAAAGGACGCAGAAGTTCGTGAAGTGGCAAAAAGGATTCTTGAGGAAAATTTGCGGAGGGAGCTTTAGATGACTATTGTTTATGGAATTTTGGGCCTTGGCTTTCTTGTCTTTTTTCATGAGCTGGGGCATTTCCTTGCGGCACGGCTTTTTGGTGTAAAGGTCGAGGCTTTTTCCATAGGCATGGGACCGGTTATCCTTCACCGTGGCTACAAAGGTACCGACTACAGGATTTCTCTTATTCCCCTTGGCGGATATTGTGCCATGAAGGGTGAAAATGACTGGCGCACTGCTTTGGAAGAGAATAAAAATGTAATTGAAGGGGATAAGGATTCATTTTACGGAATTCATCCGCTGAAAAGGCTTCTGATTGCCTTTGCAGGTCCATTCTTCAACTTTGTCTTTGCCTGCATTGCTTTTTTTGTTGTTGCCCTTATAGGCTACACATATTATGATGCCGGAACTACTGTTCAGATGGCTGATGAAGTCTACGAAGGAATTGAGTCCCCTGCCCATGAGTCCGGAATGATTTCTGGTGATGCGATAATAGCCCTGGACGGTAAGCTCGTTGAATATTTCTCTGAAATTTCTGAATACATCTCTATGAATGCTGACAAGGACGTTGCGGTTAAATTTTTGCGCAACGGTGAGGAGCATGAAATAACTGTTCACACTATCTTGGACAAGGACACCGGTGCAGGCAAGATGGGGGTAGTTTCCCAGAAATTCGACAAGGAAAGGCACTACGGTCCCTACCCCTTTTTTGCTGCGGCTGGCCAGGGGGTGTACAAGGCTGTTGACATGCTTTGTGTTACTGTAAAGAGCATAGGCGTTTTGTTCAGCGGGGTAAAAATCACAAGCGCAGTTGCAGGTCCAGTCCGCATAACGACAATGCTTGGTGGTGCCGTAAAGGAAGGCTTAAAACACGGGCTTGGAATTGCAGTGGTGAGCACGATGCAGTTCCTTGCGCTTATAAGCATCTCCCTTTTTATTACAAACCTTTTGCCCATTCCTATCCTTGACGGCGGACTTATTCTTTTTGCCTTTATTGAATGCGTATTCAGGCGCAAAATGCATCCAAAAGTCCTTTACTACATTCAATTTGTCGGAATTGCCTTTATAGCCTTGCTTTTGCTTCTTGCAATAGCGAGTGATTTGCATTATTTTATAAAATAAGGAAGGAATGTTATGAAACCGTTTTTCAAATGTATAACGATGATTGCTTTTGCATCGGCAGGAATTTCTTTATTTGCAAATGGGAACTGGGGAGCAGACCGAACTAAAACCTATACTTTTGAAACAGGTCATGCTGGAACTGTCAGCGGAATTTTGTCTGATTCCAGCGGCAAGTCATTTTTTTCATGCGGAAAGGACGGTTCCGTAATAAAATGGTCGGAAAACGGGGGCGGTGAAAAATACCAGATTTCTTCATATGAGATAACGGGAATGGCAAAGAACCCGGCAGGAACTGATTTTGCCGTTATTGAGACGGACGGCAACGAAATGAATGCAATAACTGTTTTTGACTGGGAAACGCTTACAAAGAAATTTTCAAAGCGCTTTACCGACAAAGTTACGGGGGTTGCATATTCGCAGAAGGGAAAGTATCTCTTTGTTTCCTCCCAAGGGGTCAGCAGCTATTATATTCTTGATGCAAAGACTGGCATTGTTCTTAAGCAGATGGGCGACATTTCAAGCCCTATTTCCCTTGCAAAGACTGGTGCATCAGAAAAGAGCGCGGTGTTTTATCTGCCTGCAGGCAAGCTTGTTTACTACAATCTGGTGAATTTTGGCAGGTTCAAGAGAATTGACACGGAAGCGTCACTGAGCCAGCCTACTCTCCTTAACCAGAACAAGTATCTTGCTGCGGAAAAGAATGGATTTATTTATATTATTGATGCAATGACCGGAAAGGCTGTG
Organism: Treponema sp. UBA6988; assembly: GCA_002448445.1. Classification (GTDB taxonomy): domain Bacteria; phylum Spirochaetota; class Spirochaetia; order Treponematales; family Treponemataceae; genus Treponema_D. The sequence goes on along the minus strand of DJYC01000011.1, from coordinate 54,972 downwards.
AACAGAACGGCTGCAAATCTTCCGATAATACTTGCTTGCGAGGAAAGCGACACTGTTCTTTACTATATCGAAAAGGCCGGAAAGACGGGATCCTTCCTAAAGTCTATAGATGTTGAGAATTCTTTTAAGACAGAAACGATAGGCCAGATTTCCCTTTCTGGGGACAGAGAGGTAATTCGTTGTGCTGCAAGGATTTCTAATGCGTTTGTGCTTGGCTCTTCAGAAGGAAACATCTTTAGGCTTGTTCCTGGAAAGTTAGATGACGGGGCAACAAAGGTTTCAAAAAATGTATATGCCAAGGTTCTTGATTTGTCATCTGCAGAAAACGGTTCCGTTTGTTTTATCGCGGGAAAGAGCGTATACAGGACTTCTGCCGACTCAACGGATGTGGAACTTCTTGCATCCAACGTTAACCAGACGAATATTTCTTCCTATAAGAACAATTTTATCCTTTGGTCTGATAATTCATCACAGACCGTCCAGTATCTTAATTCCGAGACAAAGAAGATAAGCACACTTTTTTCTCCTAAGGCAAGGATAAAGAACTTAAAGGTTTGCGGGGAAAAGCTTGTATACGTACAGGGCACTTCTTCAGTCTATTCCCATGACATTTCCTCCGGCACCTCAAAGCTTTTGTATACGGGGACGTCCGTGGAAAGTGCGGTTCTTTCAGGCGAAACACTCTATGTTGCAAAGGCCCTTGTTGGTTTGACTGATTCTTCTTTCGTAAGAGTGAATACAAGGACAAAGGAGACTGTCCCACTTTTAAAAAGCGGCTTTTCTTCCTGCGCTATTTGCTGTGATGCCTCCAGTTCATCAAACCATATTTTTGGAATTGTCCTGCATGATGAAAACCATGCAAAGTCATCGGATGTTTTTGACTATGACCCTGTGGCAAAGACGACAAAGATTTTGTTTACTGCAAGCGGAAATGACCTTAAGGTTTTTATAGCTTCAAAAGGATCTGAAGTGTTCACAAATTTGGGAAAGAATTTTATCTCTTCATATAACAATGAAAATAATGAAGTTTTGGTTTACCGCCGCGGAACATCAATACCTTCAAAGATTGAATTGCTGGCAAGCGGCAAGATTGCAGTTGTTAATGAAGACGGAAGCATTTCCTGGTATGAGAAGGCAAACAGAAGTCCTGTAAGCCAGTGGTATCTTATGACAGGCACTACGGAAGACGGTTCCGTTGCCCAGTGGAAGGTATTCTAATCATATAAAAAAGCCGCTGGCAACTTTTTGTACCAACGGCTTTTTTGCTAAGTTTTAACTACTAGCTTCTTATTCCGCAGCCCCTGAACAGAGCTTCTTTGTAGACATCCTCGTAGGCTTTTCCAGCCAAATCCCAGCCGAACTTTTTTTGCATGCCGTTCTGCTGCATTTTCTTGATGTGGTCCTTTTTGTTGTAGTAGGCCCAGACAGCCCAGCCTACGGTGTTGTAAACTGCGCTTGGTGTGAGCTGGTCAAAGACAAAGCCCGTACCCTCGCCTGTCTGCTCGTTGTAGTTTTCTACAGTGTCTGCAAGGCCTCCTGTTCTGCGTACGATTGGAAGGGTTCCGTAGAGCATTGAATAAATCTGGTTAAGGCCACACGGCTCGTATTTTGACGGCATAAGGAAGAAGTCGCTTCCCGCTTCTATAAGGTGGCTAAGGTTTTCGTCGTAGCCTATGTATGCCCTAAGGTTTGGAAGCTTTGACTGCAGGGTAAGAATTTCATTCTCGCACCATCTTTCTCCGCTTCCGAGTACAACGAACTGCACCTTCATGTTTGCGCAAATGCTGAATATTGAGCCGTATGTTGGGGCAAACACTTCCGCAATTCCCTTCTGGTCTACGAGTCTTGTTACCATCCCAACGATAGGTATGTTGGGGTCAACTTCAAGCCCCATCTTTTTCTGGAGGTCTTCCTTGCATTTTGCCTTGCCACTCATGTCTTTGATTGAATAGTTGAATGGAATCCTTTTGTCCATTTCCGGATTCCATTGCGAAACGTCTGCTCCGTTCAAGACACCGCGGATAACGTCGCTTCTTACGCGCAAGAGGCCGTCCATTCCAAATCCGCCTTCTGCAGTCTGGATTTCGTGGGCATAGGTTGGGGAAACAGTTGTTATCATGTCTGCACATGAGACTCCTGCCTGCAGGAAATTCATTCCGCCGTTGTGCTCAAATCCTGCTCCGTAGTAGAAGCCCCAGTCAATACCTAACGCTGGGAACTGGTCCTTTGAGTACTGCCCCTGGTAACCCTGGTTGTGAATTGTAAGGACGCTTGCCGTATGTTCAAAGCCACAGTAGCGGCATACATTCTTTACAAGAACAGGTGCAAGGCATGAAGACCAGTCGTGGGCGTGCACAATGTCCGGGTACCAGCCAAGCTTGCGGCAAAGCTGGAATGCTCCGTGGCAAAGGACTGAAAAGCGGTAGGGGTTGTCGTGGAAGTCTGTTTCCCATGGGGTTCCGTAAACACCGTCGCGTCCAAAGCACTGCTCATGGTCAATAAAATAAACAGGAAGCTTTTCGCAGCCCGGCATGCTTGTCTTGTAAACCGCTGTCCAAGTTTCACCCTGCCCTGCGGCAACAGCCATTGGTCCCGGCAGAAGTTCAAGCTTTTTCCTGTCTATTTTGTAGTAGCGCGGCATGACAATCCTTACGTCATGCCCCATTTTTATAAGCTGAATTGAAAGGGCGCTAACCATGTCGGCAAGTCCGCCTGTCTTGGCAAAGGGAACGACCTCCGCGCTCACCATAAGAATCTTCATGTCTACCTCCAGAATATGTCTTGTGTAAAAGTCGAATCTTAAGCTATTATTTTAAGTCCTGAATTGCCTTTATGAATGCATTCCTTGAGTTTAGGATGCTCTTTTCGCTAACACAGTATGCGAGTCGGAACCAGCCCTTCCCGCCGAAGCCGCTGCCAGGAGCCGCAAGAATAAGGTACTTTTTTAGGTAGTCGCAGAAGTCAATGTCGTCTCCCTCTTGGCCGCTGTTTCCCTTAAAGGATGAAGGAACCTTGCACCACATGTAGAATGCTCCCTCCGGGTTTGCGTGCTCAATTCCAGCCTCATCAAGAATTGCTGTAAGTTCGTCGCGCCTGGTTTTGTAGAGCGAATAGTCTGCTTTTGCATCCCAAGTCTTTGCCACAACCCTCTGGAAAAGGCCAGGTGCGTTAACGTAGCCAAGGATTCTTGTGGTAAAGATACAGGCCGCAACAAGTTCGTCCTTGTCCGGGCAGGCTGGGTTTACGCAGATGTAGCCGATTCTTTCTCCGGGAAGGCTGAAATTCTTTGCGAATGACGTAACAACAACGGAACTGTCGTACACAGGGAATGCCGGTGCAACTTCAAGTCCGTCGTAAACAATTGCGCGGTAGGGTTCGTCAAGGATAAGATAGGGCTTTCTTCCGCATTTTGATGAGTGTTCGTTCAAAGCCTTTGCAAGGTCTTCTATGTCTTTTTTTGTGTAGACCTTTCCTGTTGGATTGTTTGGGCTGTTGATTAAAACTGCCGCTGTTTTTTGTGTAAGGGCGGCTTTTATTCCATCTACGTCAAGGGAAAAGTCCTTTTTTGTAGGAACGGCAATGAGACTTCCACCGTAGTTGTGGGCATAGTGGTTGTATTCTGCAAAATATGGGGCGGGAACTATGATGTTGTCCCCTTCTGACAAAATGGCCTTGAACAAAGCGTTCAGTGCGCCTGCGGCTCCAACTCCCATAACGACGCAGCTTGAATCCACCGGGATTCCCTGCTCTTTAGCGGTCTTTTTTGCCATTGCTTCCCTGGCAAAGGGGAAGCCTGCGTTGGGCATGTAGCCATGAAAATTCTTTTCGCGGCACTTTGCAAGCTCTTCTATTGCGTCTGCAACCTCTTTTGGCGGGTCAAGGTCCGGGTTTCCAAGGCTAAAGTCAAAAACTGCATCGTCACCGTACTGCTTCTTTAGCTTTACCCCTTCTTCGAACATTTTCCTGATTACTCCGGCTCCTTTGCTGGTCATTGTCTCTTTTATATAGGGAGAAATTGGCATAAAGCGCTCCTTTTTTTGTGAAAAATTTATTTTTATGTAATTATACCACTATTTTGTGGTTTACACAAATGAAATATAAATATATGATGGAGGAAAACCATGCGTATACTTACAAAAAAATCAGCCGCCATCTTTGCAATGGCTCTTATTACATTCTCCGTGGCATCTGCATTGCCGTCTGTATTTAATTCAAACCTCACCGAAGCCCAGAAGACAAACCTGGAAAGCGGAAAGACCGTCATAAGGAATTTAAAGTCAACAAAATATTTTAGCTTGAATTCTTCAAATGCAGGAGCCCAGAAGGCCATGAAGGCTGCAAAAGACCTAAAGCCTTCTTATCTTGCCGAGGTAATTCAGGTTTACCCCTACGCAGGGCATGAAAACCTTGTTGAAAAATTCAAGACGCTTGTGATGGACATTCCATCTTACGCGGGAATTCCATACTATTCCGAGCGCCACAAGAAGTGGTTTGACCTGTATTCCAGCGCAAAAATCACCTCTTTTACTACTTCTGGAAGCCAGCAGCATGCCACCGCTGACCTTGAAATGTCACCTTTTGGGGTGATAAACACAAAGATTGATACGGAAACGGCCGCTGACTACTTCTACTATGAAAGCACAAACCTGAATGTACTGCGCTACGAAGACAAAATCAAGTGCGTGGACAAGAAGTGCATGAAGTCCATCGTAACAATCTTCCGTGACGGTGACTACTGGGTTCTCTACGGAATTGGCGCTGTTGACGCACCAAGCGTATTCTTCTTGCGCGACCGCGTGGAAACTTCATTCATGAACAGAATCAAGACCTTCTGTTCTTTCTTCTTTAAGAAACTTAACTAGTAAAAAGCCAGACTAGTTTTTGGAAAAAGGCATGTCGTTAAATACGGCCTGCCTTTTTTGTTAGCAAAATCAAGCACGGCAGGCACTGGAGGGGCTCGCCAGGGGCGAGTTGCCGCAGGCAATGGAGCGCGTAAGACGCGGAACCCCGCAAGCGCCACAGTATGGGCCCATTTGGTTATCATATAAAGCTTTCTGGATTGCAAAGACAAGCGCCGCAATAAGAAAATGAGTAAACGCCCTGTTTGACAAATGTTGATTTATGCTTATAATAGAATAAGTAAATAACGCAGGAGTTTTGTTTTTTTATGGGTGAAAAGAGTTTTACAGACATTGTAATTCTGGCAGGAGGCATTGGAGAGCGTCTTTGGCCTGCTTCTGTACCGGAAAACCCGAAACAGTTCCTGTCGGTTGACGGAGGCTTCTCTTTTTTGCAGTCTTCCATACAGAGGGCTCTTGCGCTTGAGCCTGAAGGAAAAATCCTTGTGATTACAAGAAGTAGCCTTGTAAAGGGGGTTGCAGAGCAGTGTGCCTCTTTGGCAGAAAAAAGCTCTACAAATGACAGGGAGAAAATCTTTAAGGATTTAATTATTGTTGCAGAGCCTATGCCTCGCCATACTTGCGCTCCCTTGGTTCTTGCCTGTAAACTCCTGAAACTCTTTGATTCTTCCGCCCACACAATTCTTACTCTTGCAAGCGACCACTTGATTTCACCACTCCAAAGCTTTTTGACCGACTGTCTAAAAGCTGCAAAAACGGCACGGATGGGCTATTTTGTCTGCTATGCAATTCCACCCTCTTCACCGGCGACAGGCTACGGCTACATAAAGTCAGGTTCCCGCATAGATGGGGATGAAGGCGTTTTTAATATAGACAATTTTAAGGAAAAGCCTGATCTTGAGACTGCAAGGAAGTACCTTGAAGAGGGCTGCTACTATTGGAACAGCGGCATGTTTGCGTTTACGGATGAATTCTTTTTGAATGAAGTAAAAAAATGTGAGCCGGAAGTTTGGCGGTCCTTTGAGAACTTTACAGGAGGCTCCTTGCCTGCTCAAGAACGGGTTTTGGGACTTTGCTGTATAGAGAACTGGAATCTTATGGATGAATCCTATGCCAAAACCCCTGCAATTGCCGTAGATAATGCGGTTGCGGAGCGGACAGACAGGGCTGCTGCTGTTATGGCTTCTTTTGAGTGGGATGACGTTGGCAGCTGGGATTCTTTTGAAAAACATGCTTGTATAAGTGGAGAAAAAAAAGCCTTTAGCGTTGGCGGGGAAGACAATTTTGCCTATTCTGACCTGCCAGTTGCCTTTTGTGGCGTGAGCGGCGTCACGGTTGTCGTAAAAAACGGAAAGGTTCTCGTACTGAAAAAAGGTTCCGGAGATTATATGCGGGAAGTCGTAAAAATGGCAAAGTCGACTTTTGAAGGTTAGAAAGTATGCAAAGCAATAATTTGGAATTATTCATAAATTTAACGTTGCTCTTTGTGAGGCAAAACCATGTTGTCTGGTTACTTTGTGCCCTTGCGTTTATAATATCTGTTGTAGTTATTCCAATCATAATAAAAATATGCAAAAAGGAAAAATGGTATGACAGACTGGATGAAAGGAAGATTCACAGCGGGAATATACCACGTCTTGGAAGCATTGGCTTTGTGACGGGATTCGTTATTTCTTCTGTTGTCTATATGGTTATAAAAGATGACTCGGCTTCATCCTTAATACCCTTTGTTCTTGCAGGCTTTATAATCTTTCTATTCGGTGTTATCGATGATTTTAGAAATTTAAGGGCCTCTTTCAAGCTTTTTATTCAGATTATGGCAGCCTGCATAATTGTTTTTACAAACCACCGCTTTACTTACATAGGGAATTTTGCGATTCCCGAGATATTCAGTTTGCTGTTAACAATGGGGTGGATAATTGGCGTAATCAATTCATTCAACCTTATAGACGGTATTGACGGGCTTTGCGCAGGGCTTTCTTCATTAATAGCCTTTACCTTTGCCGCAATTTATGCAAGGAATGTTGCTCACACAGCAACAATATGCCTTTTTTTGGTTGCCAGCCTAATGGGATTTTTGATTTACAACAAGCCAAAGGCCAAGATTTTTATGGGAGACGGTGGCAGCCAGTTCCTGGGCTTTATGATTGCATCTTTACCCCTGTACAGATCAAGTGATAATTTTGAATATAATAAATTCCTAGTCATGATAAATCTTGTTGCCATTCCTACGATTGACTGCATTGCTGCGATTATACGCAGGCTTCGGGAGCACAGGGGAATAATGACTCCTGACCGTGCGCACATACACCACAAACTTATGAACATAGGATTTAATTCAAAACAGGTTCTTATCATCTTGCTTCTGCTCCAGACCCTTATATGCGTTGCATGCTGCATTGCACTTTACCTTCAGGGATTGTCTGCTTTTATTATGCTGCTCGTTACCTATGCTGTGATAATAGTTCTCTTTTCTTCCGTTCATTTCCTTAATCGGCGTGCCATTGCCTTAAAAAACAAGACAGAAACGATTGTTTCCTGACTTTTGAGCTTGGCGCTTAATTGACTAGATGGGTAAAACAAACTATAATACCCTTCTATGAATAGAAGATTAATTACATCCGCATTACCTTATGTAAACAATATTCCCCATCTTGGAAATTTAATCCAGATGCTTAGCGCAGACGTTTTTGCCCGCTTTTGCCGAAGCCGTGGTTATGAGACTATGTATGTCTGCGGAACCGATGAATACGGTACTGCAACAGAGACAAGGGCGATTGAAGAAAAAAAGACTCCCCGTGAACTTTGCGACTATTACTTTAACCAGCATGACGAAATTTACAAGTGGTTCTGCATTGCATTTGACAAATTTGGCCGCACATCCAATGAACAGTGTACGGAAATAACCCAGCAGATTTTCCTTGACCTTGACAAAAATGGCTATATTAAGGAACACACAAACAAGCAGCTCTTCTGTACACACTGTAATATGTTCCTTGCCGACCGTTTTGTCCGTGGAACCTGTCCAAAGTGTGGCTACGAGGATGCCCGCGGTGACCAGTGCGAAAAGTGCGGCTCACTCCTTGATCCTGTTGAACTAAAGGAACCCCGCTGCTCCACTTGCTCCAACACACCGGAAGTGCGCGAGACAAAGCATCTTTACATTGACCTTCCCGCAATCAGCCAGAATCTGGACAAATGGATGATAAAGGCAAGCCAGGACGGCCGCTGGTCAGAAAACGCGGTCAATATTACAAAGGCATGGATACGCGATGGTCTTAACGAAAGGGCCATAACCCGCGACTTAAAGTGGGGAATTCCAGTTCCAAAGCCCGGATACGAGAACAAAGTCTTCTACGTATGGTTTGACGCTCCTATTGGCTACATTTCTATTACCAAGCAGCTGGCAGATGAACTTAAGGCTGCCGGAAAGCCTTCTTTTGACTACAAGAGCTGGTGGCTCCCCGAAGAAAGCGAGGAAGCAAAGGGAAAGGCTCCGGTTGATTTGTTCCAGTTCATCGGAAAGGACAATATTCCATTCCACACGGTTGTTTTCCCTTGCAGCCTCATTGGTTCAGGCCACAACTGGACAAAGCTTTACCACATGTCATCTACTGAATACCTTAACTATGAGGACGGTAAGTTCTCCAAGAGCAAGGGTGTGGGCGTTTTTGGAAGCGATGCCAAGGAAAGCGGCATAAAGGCGGATGCGTGGAGGTTCTACATCTTCTACAACCGCCCGGAAAAGCAGGACTACCAGTTTACATGGAAGGAATTCCGCGAAAAATACAACGGAGAGCTTATTGGCAACTTGGGCAACCTTGTTAACCGCACTCTTTTGTTCGTAACAAAGTATTATGAGGGAAAAATTCCCGATGCCCCTGTTGATGAAGAAATGTGGGCAAAAATCCGTGATTTGGAAGCAAAAATTACGGAAAACCTTGAATGGGCAAATTTGAAGGATGCCTTCCACCAGATTTTCCAGATTTCAGACATTGGAAACAAGGCTTTCCAGGACGGTGAACCTTGGAAGACCCGCACTGAAGACCCGGAAAAGGCCGCAAAGCTTATTCACAACCTTTGCTACATGATAAAGGACCTTATGATTATGGCCCACCCCTACATGCCGCAGTTTACGGAGACAATTCTTTCCTACCTTGGCTGCAAGATTAACGAGCCAAAGTTTGGTGAAGAAGCTGTTAGCGGAGGACTCAACTGGAGCAATTTGGGGCAGACAGAAGGCCTTACTTCCGTAGGTTCAACTGCAGTTTACTTTACTCCGCTCGACCAGAAATCAGCAGATGCTTTCCGCGAAAAATATGCAGGAAGCCAGAAAGACCGCAAGCAGGATGACAAGTCAAAGCCAAAGGCAAAAAAGCAGAAGAAAGTGGCTGTTGAACTTGCCACTGACCAGGCCGCATTCTTTAATGAAAAGATAGAGCTTAAGGTTGCAAAGATAACCAAGGTGGAAAACAATCCTGAGGGAGAAAAGCTTTATATTGAGCACCTTGACGACGGAAGCGGAAGTGACCGCATAATCCAGTCTGGCCTCCGCGAATACCTTAAGCCGGAAGATCTTCTTGGAAAGCACATAATCCTTGCCGCAAACCTTGCACCCCGTACCATGCGCGGTGTAGAAAGCCACGGAATGCTTCTTGCAGCGGACTACACGGACGAAAACGGAAAGGCTTGCGTTGAACCGCTTGAAGCTCCGTGGGCTGCTCCGGGAACAAAGGTAATTCTTGAAGGTGCTTCAGAAGAAGCTGTAAAGCCTGAACAAATTTCCGCTGATGATTTCTTTAAGGTTCAGATAAACGTGGTTGACGGCAGCGTTCAGATTGCAGGAAAAAAGCTTACCGCAAAGGGAAAGGCTCTTGAAACCGTACATGCAAAGAATGGCGGAGTAAACTGATTTTATGATGCCCCTAAGATTTTTGCAGACTGAATTCTGGGCCTCTTTTAAGGGGGAGCACGGATGGAAGCCTTACTATTTTAAGGCAGAAGGCTCTTCCTACACCCCCATTCATTCCCAAAGTGAAATTCCTTTTGATGAATTGGGCTCAGAAAAGCTGCTGACTGTTCTTGTAAGGCAGTTTTCGCTTAAGGTAAAGAAATTCAGCATAGCCTACGTTCCAATGGCACCAGAATACCCTGCTGCAGAAGACAAGCTTTCCATACAAAAGGAATTCCTTTCATCACTTGAAGCAATTGCAAAAGCCGTAAAACCTTACCTTCCAAAGAACACAATCTGCGTGCGCTTTGACCCGGCTGTTGATTTTGCAAGCTGCGAAGAGCGGGACGAATGGAACAAGAAGGCAGACAGCATTTGCAAAGGCATAAACGTAAAAAGAGCCCCAGTTGCAATTCAGCCGCCGGACACGACAATTCTTTCTCTGGACAAGACGGAAGATGAAATTCTTGGCGCAATGAAGAGCAAGTGGCGCTACAACATTAGGTTGGCTGCAAAAAAAGACGTAAAGGTGACAAGGCATTTTGCTACAGATTCTGACTTTGAGGCAGCATTTGACCAGTTCTACGCCCTCTTTGAACAGACAAGCAAGCGCGACGGTGTAAGCTTCCACAACAAGTCTTACTACATCGATTTGCTTAAGCGTGGAGTTCCGTCTTCAGGCAAAAATCCCTTGATAACCCTCTATCTAGCAAAACATGAGGATGACTATCTTGCAGGAATAATAACCCTTTTCTGCCCCAGGGAAGCAGTCTACCTTTACGGTGCAAGCGGAAACATAAAGCGCAACCTTATGCCGGCCTACCTCTTGCAGTGGACTGCAATCCAGGATGCAAAGAATGCAGGATGCCCTGTCTACGACTTTTACGGAATGCCTCCCGCCGCAGACGAAAAGCACCCCATGCACGGACTTTACCTATTTAAGACAGGCTTTGGTGGTGCAATAGTCCACAGACCCGGAAGCTATGACGTAAAGCTTTTGTCCGTATACAATTTGTACATTGCCGCAGAACGGCTCAGGGCTTGGTGGCACAAAAAGGCACTAAAGAAGCTTCACGGTAGATAGGTTCTGATAATAGGCTGCCGCTAGAACTAAAACCCGCTCTTTTTCTTTTGGGATATGATGCTAAGGTTTATTGTTTTTTCCATTGCTCTGGCAGGTGCCATGTCTATTTCCCAGTAGAACTGGACAGACAGCGTGGATGAATCAAGAACCTTGCTTTCTGGATTTGTGCGGTCGTTGAAGTTTATTGTGTTCAGCAGGAAACCGGATTCTTCATTTGGCTCAAAGAGAAGGAGCGTCTTTTCCGGATTGTCTGTAATTTGCAAAAGGGAAAGCCCCCCCTGTTCAGCAGAATTTTTTGCGTGGAAAGGTGTTCCTGTCGGAATATTCTGCTTGCTTCCCCTAAAAATCATTTCTGCACCGTATTGACCTTCTTTTTGCTTGGAAGAGCCAGTCTTGCAGGAAAAATCTGTCTTTGCAAAATTCATCTCTACGGCAAAAACTCCTTTTACCGGGAAAGGACTTTCGTTCTTTAGGATATACTGAACGATAAAACCGTTAGAAGTGATGATGTAGTTCTTGCACAGTTTTACAGGCACCTTTAGGGAAGAATAAAGTGCCTTTGATTCCAGCTGAAGTTCCCTTCTTTTTCCGTCGAATTTTACCTCTGAAAAAATTGAATTGCAGAAACAGTCGTTTTTTATTGGCTTAAAGTCTAGAAAATCATCAAAATCCTTGTTTTCAAAAAGGTGTTCAACAAAAATACCACGGTTGTAGGAGTCATCTGCCGAATCAAACTGCTTGATACGCGAATAGTTTGCGGCATAATTGGAGCCTGAATTTACAAGGTCCAGTTCTGCAATCTGACCGCCCCTTGGCGTAATTATTGCATGGTATTTTTCCATCTGGCACACATATTCATTCAAACCGTCGGCATTGTAGTCATAGCTTGTAACGGATTCCCTGAATTCCTTGCTTTCGCGGACAAGTTTTTCCGCCTCATTAAGCAATCTGAATGCATGCTGGATTTTTTGCGCAGGAGCAGGAAGACCTGTACTGCAGCAGATAAAGTTGAAGCCTGATTCCGCTTCCCAAAGTTTTTCCTGTGCAGCCCTCTTTCGGATTTTGTCTGCTCCGTGGGTCTGGGAAATTAGCATACTGATGTACATTATTCGGTCGTAGAGCTTTTTGATCATGGGGTAAACATTCAGGTAGTCGTAAAAGGTCCTGCCAAAAAGGTTTCCGCTTGAACTCGAATACCTTTTTTTTGCCCAGCGGGAAAGGCTCTCTGCCATGCCGGATGGAATGTATGCGCTTGAATACTCTCTTGCAGATTTTAGGTAGAGTTGTGGCAAATTCAACTGTGAGCATTCAAGTTTTTTTTCTGTAACAAGGGAGTTCAATTCCTCAAAAAATCCGGAATTCAGCAGTTCTCCTATTTCCCTTAGCGAAAAAGACATGGAAACAATTGTTGACAAGGTTGAATCCTTTGCCTGAGATTTTTTTTGTAGTCCTTCAATCCACGATGAAGCGCTTTGTTCTAACTCTGGCTTAAATTCATTGTAAAAGGGAATTACCTTTAGCGTCTTGCCCTGCATGTTTGTGATGAATGGCAGAAAGGAATTCTTTTCTGAAGGTGTCATGCCCGGAATTAGGGTTGAATCAAGCAGTATGTATTCAATTCCACAGGATTGGCAGGTTATGATAAGGGCTGGCTCCCAAATGCTTTTTAGGACAGTCATGCCACGCGGCTTTTTTCCAACGTAGGTTCTTACCGCTGCATTCATTTTTTCTATCTGCCCGCTTCTGTCCACAGGAAAAAGCAGTGGAAATGCCGGAGTGTAAAAGCCCCCGCCAAGAACCTCCCCCTGCTTGCGGCTTGTTATTTCGCCCAAAATTTCAATTGCCTCAGGATGTGAGGACTGAAGGAATTCAAGCTGCGGTCCAGTAAAGGAAAATGCAAAAGGAATCTTTGGATGAGAATATAGAAATGTCAGAAACTGCTTTAGAATGCCCTGGTAGCTGTCTTCCCACTCTGAATCAGACAAAGCACCGTCATCTTTTAGAGACAGTTCCATGCAAATATTTAAAATACCCATACTTTTTTTATAGGCCCCCACTACGGCATTACATGTAAAAAACTATTCTTCTTTCCCTTTTAGCATTTTATAGCACTTTTTCCAGAATTGGAAGTCTTTTTCGCCAATATTTTTACCCAATGTTGACATTTGCTTCTGGGGTTCATCACCTTTAAGGACGCTTATAAGTTCATCCTTTGTGTAAACAGCAGTCTTGTTCCCGGTCTTTGCCCACTTAAAATCATCGTATCGCAGGACTGCATCCACTTCCTCCTTTGAGAAGAGGGGATCCTTGGCGTTTATTTTCTGCGCCTTAAGGGATGGCAGAAGGCTGATAAAGAGGAAGAAAAGGACAGCTGCGCTTATAAAAATCAAAAGAAACAAAAGCAATATAGAGACTATCAATTGTTTACCTCCTGAAAAATCTGCGGGTTAAGCCATGATACGTTTACGGTAAGAAGCAGCAACATTAGGATTGCTATGCTTATAAAGACAAGGCTTAGATTCTTAAAATTCTGGGATGGACTTGAAAGTTCCACCCTTTTCCTGATTGCAAAAAAGAGCGGGATGCAAAGATAAAATCCTATGATGCAGAAGCATGCTTTTAGAACGCATTGGGAAAGAGAAAGGCTTTCGTTTAGTGAGAGCAAAATGCTCAGCATGGAAACCGTATATTCAGCCATGGTGATTTTTGCCGTAATCCTAACGATAGCTTCTATAAAAACGGATATAGCGGAAAAAATGAGGACAGCAACAAAAGGATAAAGCTCTGCCAAGCCAGCCCTGCAAAGGCACTTTGAGATAATCAGGTATGAAAGGGAAACGGAAGCACTTACGGCAATAAGCATCTTTATGCAATCCCAGATTAAAAAACGCGGTTTTTTGCTCATTAGAACGGCTCTGTTCATGCCTATTCCGTAAAGAAGCACAGCAGAGGAATAAAGAGCGTAAAAGAAAAAATCCCTAAGCATTTGCATTGCTTTCCTCCTGTTCTTTTACTTGATTGAATTTTGAAATGACATGCACGTAGATGGCCAGGCTAAGCGCAATAATCACAAGTGCGCCAGGAATTGTAGCCCAGAAGATGCCCGGGTAGAATCCCCCTTCCCTTACTTTAATCAGGGAAATTTCCACGAGCCCGGATGCGGCAGGGAGGGAAATCGTTCCGTAGCCGAATATGTCTCGGAAAAGGAAAACTGCAAGAGCAAATATGCTGAACAAAATGCTTTCCTTCAAGTTTACTGCCAGGTTTTCCTTTATGTTGTCTGAATTCTGGCTGTAAAGGTTTCCTATGAGGAAAGATGAAACGGCAGGCATGTAGATGATAAAGCCGAGGGTAAGTGCTGCAAGCGGAGACAGCGTTATGAGCAGCTGCTTAAAGATGACCGAGACAGTCATAAGGAATACTGCAAGCAGTACCGGCAAAAGCTCATCTAAGTCAAGTACCTTTACAAGATGCTTGAACAGTGTTCCTGCAAGCATAAGCAGGTTGAGCATAAAAAGCAAAAGTATTCCGTATGCAAAACGTCCTGGTGAGGGAACCAGAAGCGCAAGTGATGCCGTTAAAAATGAATATATGTTTCTCTTAGTTTTCATCTTCAGCCTCCACAAGTCCTGTCTGTACGATTTTGGGAATTGCCTTTTCCCAGTAGGCAATCTGGGAATTTAGTGATGAATTCTTTACTGCACTGGCAATTTTCGGACTCAATTTTAGGAAGTCAACGAACTGAACTTCATGGAATTCATCATCGGTACAGGTATAGAGTGCCGCAACGGGGCCGTAAAGCGTCGTTACCCTTAGAATTACCGCATGGCAGTTCTTTTCAAGGCCTTCAACCTTAAATGAAGCAGCACTTACGGAAAAGACGGAATGTATTTTTTCGCCTTCATGTACTGTTACCTTTTTGCCTTGGGACTCAAAGTAATCTGCAACTTGAGCCCTAAGACCTTCTTGCCAGGAGTTGCGGCCCAAAAGGGTAAAGAGAATTAGGAAAGCCATGCAGGCTATAAGAATTAGGGAAAAAACGCCAAATTTTACCAGTTGTTTCTTATAGCGCTCAAGATCTGCGTTTGTTACTTCAACGGAACCAAGTTCCGCAGGCGAAAGATCTTCTGCAGAAGAAAATTCCTCAGTGGAAGACAAATCTTCTGCGGGCCTCTGCGTATCCGGTTGCAAAAAGGAATCAGGATTTCCCAGTAAATCAGACATTTTCAACCTCTTTTAATGCGTTCAGTTTTGAAACTATTACGGTTTCAATATTTTTGCGAGCACTGTGGCTTTCTGCAACCTGTATTAAAAGTGACAGCAGGTTTACAAAAAGAACCGTGAACATATAGCCTACGGGTGAAGTTCCTCCGCCCATTACAAAGAATGCAATTACTGCGGCGGACAGTGCATATGCAACCTTGCCGGAAACTGTAACCGGTGTGGTGCCATACCACTGGAGCACGTAGAGCGTGGAAAAAAGAGTTCCACTCGTAAGCAGGGAAAGTATTATGTCCCCCTGGCGGGCAGGTGCCATTGTGATGAATGGAAGAAAGAATCTGACCAGCAGCGAGTAGAAAAATATGAATAGTGCAGGAATCAGTATGTCCATTAGATCCAGTGAAAAAAGGACTATTGAAGACACAAGCGTTACAAGGTTAAAGCGGAATGCCGGTATTGTAGACGGAAAGTCCCAAAGTAGCGTGACGTAACCTTCCGGTATTACCACACCGAATATGCTGAATATGTGTTCGTTCAGAAAAGCCGTTATTGCAGCGTCTGATGAAAGTAAGGGAATGCTTCCCTTCTGAATAAGATAGAGAGCGGCGTTTCTTGTCTGCCAGTCCTGTCCGGCCAGCATATAGGAAGGAAAGGCCTGCATGTTGACTATGTATGCAACAATCACCGTAACAACTGCCGGATTAGCCCATGCATTTGGAAAGCCACCGAAAGCGTACTTGCAAAGAAGCAGGGATATTAGGGCTATAAAAAAGAGAGCTGGAGCTGAATACGTTGACGGAATCAAAAGGCCTATCACTATACCCTGAATCAAGGCAAAAAGCGGGGAAAATGAAAACTGCCTTCTTACTGATGAATACAACAGTTCGGCAATCATGGAAGCCAGAACGGAAGCAAGCACAATCAGCAGGGAGTCAACCGATTTCGTAAGGGCAAGCAGTAAAATCTGTGGAAAAAGGAGAAGCACCATCATGAGTGCAGAAGAACCCAACGATGGCTTTATGTAGACATATGGACGGAGCCTTATGTCCGAAAAGTCTTTTTTATGGAAAATCTTGTTAATTAACGTCATCTTTATTTTTCCTCAACAATTCTATTGTCTGGCAAAGTGGAAGCCTTGAAGGGCATACGCTGTTGCACAATGCGCATCCTGAACAAAAATCGGTGGTCTTTACGAGTTCAGTACCGACCGGTTTTCCCCCAAGACTGTGGCGGAACATCAGATCCGGATAAAGGCCTTCCGGGCATATCGTGCGGCATTTTCCGCATCGTACGCAAGGTGCAAAGCTTTGTACTGAAAGTTCATCTGCACTTACGAAGGTAATGGATTTTACGTTTCGGGTTATGGTAGTGTCAAGGCTGTTGATAGCGGAACCGGAAACCATTCCGTTGATTATTATTTTTGCAGGCTTGGACTCGAAATTTCCACACTGGGCGGCAAGCTCGCGGAGTGAAGTTCCCACCCTAACCTTTAGTATTCCTGATGCGTTGATGCATTTGCCCGTAACATGAACATAGGTTTCTACCGACGGTTCTCCAAGAACCACAGCATCGTATACGGACACAAGTGTTTGCGGGTCACAGTAGATGCATCTTCTGTTGATGAGGGAAAAATCAACCTTTTCCGTAGACTTTGCATTCTTTTTTACCAGATTCATAAGGTTCTGCATATAGCCTGCCGGATATTTCTTAGGGTCAGTCTCAAGAACCATCAGGGGGAAAGGTGAAAAGTCGCTTTCATCAATCTGAATTTCTGCCTTCTGGGGAAAGACAAAGACTATTCCACGGGCTTCCATGGTTTTTGCCACAATCTTTGCGCCGGTCAGAACTTCATAAATCTTGTTTTGGGCAACAAATGTGTCCGTCTTGCGGCTGGGGTCCTCGTCAAAAAGCCTTACCACAAGAAAGCGGCCCTTTGTAAGAGTGCAAGAGGCAATCTGTGCTGCAAGGGGAACAGGGGATGCAAATGTATTGAGCACACCCTTTGTGGATATAAGGTCCAAAAAGTTTTCCTTTGTAAACCACTGCCAGTCAGTTTCCGGCAAGGTTTTTCCCAGGTAAGAAAAAGCTCCTTCCGTTCTTATTTTTACGGCTGTTCCCTTTCTTCCATTTGGCAAGAAGCACTCTCCCACGGAGTCTACGCGGCCAGGGACGGATGAGTGTATGTAAGAGCGGATGGAATCGCCTTCTTTTGCAGAAATTGCGATTATCTGGCCTTCCTTAACAACGTCATTTTTTTGGACGATGCACTTAAAGGAATTGTTCTTTCCAAAATCAAAGGGCACAACTGCATAATGCGGCAAAAATGCCCTTACCGACGAGGTGAATTCATTTTTCTCTGATTCGACAAAATTATTTATTGTTTTCATATTTTTTTCGCCTGATTACAAAATAAAATAGATACATGAAAATAACTTCAAGGAACATAAATGCAAGCAGGACAAGGCTTACTCCGTTTCTTACGGTCGAAGCAGTGTTCTTTCCTGTAAGCGAGGCTGAGTAGGCAACCCTGGTCTGCTCCCCTTCGCTTTTCATAAGCTTTTCTATAGCCGGATAGTCAAGGTCGTCTATTCCCTTTTTTAGGGAATCCTTAAACTTTCCGTCAAATTTCATTACGGCTTCGTCTTCCTGGGCAATTCCATCTTCTGTCTGCACAAACCTTGAAACAGTTACAACATTGCCTTCTTCGGCTTCCTGCTCAAAAAAGGCCATGTTTACGTGCTGGCTGTCCTCGGAATTCAGGTTGACATATGGAAATGCAAGTGTCTTCCATGCCCAGTCATAGTATTCCCTAAGAGCTGGAATTTTTCCCTGACCATCTGCAAGTACGCCTGCCGGGGATGGTACGGAAAGTCCGTTGACGGTTGACTTTGGGGATGCAACTGATGAAAATGCAAATAGTGCAAAGATGAATGCCATTGGAAGCATAAGGGCAGCCGTAGCCTTTGCCGTCCTTGAGTACATTATTGGAAGCTGCCTGGCGGAAAAGATAAGCTCGTACTTGAAGGTGCTTTTGCTGTCCAGGTAAAGTTCCCTGCTGCGCAAAAGGCATGTTGCCCCAGCAGAAGCCAAAAATACAATCAGACCGAGAATTCCGCACTGGAAGGAGACCATAAAGAATACAGCCAAAGCCGTAATAAGCGGGACAAGTACCCAAGGGCTTGTAAAAACTGCGAAAAGGTAGCGTCTTCTGCCCCAAATGTGGTTCACCATGAAAAGAGCGAGCAGTTCAAGGCATATAGCACTTGCCACCGGGTAAAACGGCAGGGAAGCTGACATACAGACTGGAAAAATGGCTCCTGCGGCAAAGGGATGGCGGTTCTTTGCAAAGAAAAGCAGGGCCAGGGCTACCGCAAGGCAAATGAGCGGCACTGTCCAGGGGTATTTTTCGTGTCCGTCCATTCCAGCTTGTATGTTGCCGTCCTTCTGCATGGAGACAAGGGCCTGCTCTGTGCGGCTTTCGTATTCAGATGGTATGTAAAAAAGGTTGAAGGCCCTTTCCTGGTCGCTAAAATAGAAATTCCTGTCATTTAGGTATGAATTCAGCTTGGGCTCTATTGGAACAACCGCCGAACGTATTGGAATCCTCTGGGAAGAGAGCGAAATTACGTCTTTGCAGCCTGCTCGCGAAAGGTATTCAAGAATGTCATGCTCGGAAACCGACTTGTCCGCATAAAGCATGTTGTAGCTGCTCCAGATGCGGGTTACCGGCACGCTTCGGAATGCAAAAAGGCAGATTATGCCGATGAGGATTGTTATAATTGATACAAAGCCACTGAATTTTAACTTCATCTATTTTAACACGCTGAATGCCAGTCCTATAAAAAATCCAAGAAGGCAGCCTATGGCCACTTCCGCAGGTCTATGCCCTTGGACTTCCTTTATGGGCTTAAAGTCCATGATTCCCTTTTCGGAAAGCTTTTGCCCTATCTTGTTCAAAAACATTGCCTGAATTCCGCTTGCCCGCCTTACTCCAACGGCATCCCTCACTGTAACAAGGAGAAAGCCTATGGAAAGTATGAAAACGTCGCTGTTGATTCCCGAACGGAAGCCGATGGTAGTGCAAAGCGTCGTAACAAGTGCCGAATGGCTTGAAGGCATGCCACCAGTCCGCCAGAAAAAAAGCTCGAACAATTCCTTAAAGCTGTGCACTTTCCGGGAAAAAAGCTTTATCATCGTCTTCAGGAACTGGGCAGAAAGCCAGCTGAAAATGCAAGAAAGCAAAATTGGATTTGTGAATAATAGTTTTATTTGTTCCCTCGCATTAGACATAACCTATATTTTACAGTATTGATAAATTTTGTCTAGTGGTAAAGGCAAGTTTTTTGTTCTATAATTGATTTCATGGAATTTGTAGAATTTACTGCGGGCGAAAATGATTCCGGCAGGCGGCTTGACAGGGTGCTCAGGATAATGCTGCGGGACATGGCCGGTGAAGGCAGCGTAAACGTATTTTCCGCGCTTAGGAAAAGGCTTGTCCTCGTAAATGGTGGCAAGGCAGAGGCTTCGGCCAAGGTAAAATGCGGCGATAGCATAAAAATCGCATCATTTCTGCTAAAAAAGCCTGTGGCAGAAAGAAATGTCTCATCAAAATCACCTGAAAGCAAGGTTTTTGCCAATGCCCGGCACGAATGCGGCTCAAATTTCAGCCTGGATGCGGCTACGATTTTCAGAAACGATTCGGTTTTACTCATCAACAAACCCTACGGCATAAGTGTCCAGCCCTCATTTTCTTCGGATACAAGCCTTTCCCAGATTGTTGCAGAGGAATTTAAGGAAGATGGCTCCCTTTCCTTTACACCCGCCCCCCTTCACCGCTTGGACCGCTTTACCACGGGCGCACTGGCCTTTTCGCTTTCCATTGACGGCGCACGCGTTTTTTCAAAGATGCTGCAGTCTGGGCTTGTAAAAAAGACCTACGTCGCTATCGTCCAAGGGCTCATGCAGGAAGAATTTGAATGGACGGACTCAATCGACGACGGAATATCCGCAGGTGCAAGCTCCTTCCATACTGTGCGGGTTTCAAGAATTTCCCCTGGAAGCAATTTGCAGCCATCCCCCTCAACGGCCGTAACAAAGGCACTTCCTCTTGCCCACGGCAGCTGGAATGGCAAGGAAGTTACTCTTGCCAGATTTGAAATCCCGACAGGAAAAAAACACCAGATACGCGCACAGGCTTCATTCCACGGTTTTCCCCTGCTTGGTGACAAGGCCTACGGAGGCGCAGTTATTATTGGCCGTGAATTCTACCTGCATGCAATGCAGATTGAATTTCCCTCAGGCAATACTCTTGCCCTTCCCAAAAAAATCCAGGCCCCCCTTCCCAAGGAATTTTCAAATTTCTTGAATTCCGCCTTGATAAATTGGAATGGACAACTTATAATCTAATGTAAAGATGAGCATTTTTTCAAAACTTGCAAACAGGGGCATCCAAGTTTACGCACTTGTTGGCGAAAGCGGTACCGGCAAAAGCTTTAGGGCAAAACTTCTTTCTCAAAAATACGGAATAAAGGCTCTTATAGACGATGGCCTTTTGATTCAGGATGACAAAATTCTTGCGGGAAAGTCGGCCAAGCACGAAAAGACCTACATGGGAGCCGTACGCGTGGCGCTTTTTGACGACAAGGAGCACCGCGACCAGGTTGCCCGCGTTCTTCAAAAAAACAAAATCAAGAGTATACTTCTCATAGGCACAAGCGAAAAGATGGTGCAGAAAATAGCACTCCGCCTGCAGCTGCCGCCACCCCAGAAAATCATTAAAATAGAAGAAATAGCCTCCCGCGAGGACATAGAAAAGGCCATCCGCTCTAGGCAGATAGAGGGCAAGCACGTAATTCCCGTCCCCGCAATCGAGGTAAAGCGCAGCTACCCCAGAATTTTCTATAAGTCAATACGCGAATTCCTTTCAAAGCGCAAGGTCCGCATAAGCGGCAAAAAGGAAGCCACCCTCTCCGAAAAGTCCATAGTCACCCCGGAATTCAGTAAGAAGGGGCGCATAGAAATCTCGGAGGCGGCACTCAGCCAGATGACCCTGCACTGTGTCTGCGAGTTCGACAAGGAAATTAGGGTAAAAAAGCTTACGATAAAAACGGACAGCCACGGATACCGCCTTATTATTACCGTGGATGTACCCTTCGGAAAGCAGCTTACGGGCCTTATCCACAACCTGCAGCAGTACATCATAGACAACATTGAGCGCTACACGGGAATCCTTGTGGAGGAAGTAAGCATAATTATAGACAAAATTACGGCAGCTTCCCCGGCATCAATCGAACGCAGATAGTTTTTTAATTTTTTCTTTTTTTGGACCGGCTTTTTTATGCAAACCCGCTTTCCAGGGCTACGCTACCGCTCCGGCCCGCTTTCGCGGTCTTGCTGCGCAACCCTTCCAATCGGGGGTAGGCTTAATCTTTGGACAGCATAGGCAATATGCAGCCAAAAAGTTTTTTGCCGTAAATCAATATTCGTCATCATCCTTGGGAATGTAGCGGGTATGCCTTTTGGGCATCTTCACGTTGATTCCGTAAGAAGAAAGAATTTTCCTTATTGCAAATTCCAGCTCCGTCCTCTGGGGATTCATTGGAAGAATGAAATTTCTGCACCTTTCCCATGTACGCTTGTAAAGGTCGGACGGGGAAGAAGACTTTGCCTCTGCGCTCCAGTCAGTAAGGCCGTCTACAAAGTCCCTCAGAATGTAGCAGAGCCTTTCCCCAAGCCTCATCTGCGGATTTTCGGCAGATGCCTTGTCCAGCTCCTTTATGCTTTCAAGGTATGCCTTTGCGTACTTTTTGTTGTCCATCATTATGTTTGTGGCTGCCGGCTGCAGGTATTCGTAAAGGTTTGCATCCAGCGCGTGGGTCACTATGTCAAATGCGTGTCCGGAATTGATTATTTTCAAGAGCTCTTCGGTAAGACGCGAAGGCGAAACCGGGGATAAAAGCTGGGAGGACTCGCGGATCTTCTTTTTTAGGGAGTGCGGAAGGCGGCACTTTGTAGTTGCGCCGTATTTTACTGCACGCAACATGCGCACCGGGTCTTCTATAAAAATCCTGTCGATGGGAATTACCGGGCGGACAATTCCCTTCCTTATGTCTTTTACTCCCCCAACATAGTCAATAACCTGCTCCTTTACTGGGTCGTAGTAAAGGGCATTCAGTGTGAAGTCCCTTCTTTTTACGTCCTCGTCCATTGTTCCAAAGGCATTGCCCACGGAACCGTCCACAATAGAGCGGAATGTACAGACTTCAAAAATTTTTGTAGAAGTAAAGACGTGAACAAGGCGGAACCTCTTGCCAATAATCCGGGAATTTCTGAATATTTTTTTAATGCGGCTGGGCGTTGCATCGGTAACGATGTCAAAATCCTTGGGTTTGTTTCCTATTATAAGGTCCCGCACTGCACCGCCAACTATGTAGGATGCAAAACCTGTCTCCCGGAGCCTGTTTATAATGTAGATTGCATCCGGATCCACGTCCCTTAGAGAAATATTATGTTCTTTTTTAGTATATACGACAGCCTTCTTGACGGGCCTACCCTTGCTGTCCGTTGAATATCGAATTAGCACAGTGGATATATTTTAATGAGCGGGGGTCTTCTCGTCAAGAACCATTCGATTGAATTTATATGTTGCCAGACTTTCTTTTTATCGTTACAATAATGCCCTATGTCACTGGAAGAAGACTTAAAATCAGAGCTCAACCCCGAGCAGTACCGCGCAGTAACAACGCTGGAGGGGGCAATTCTCATCATAGCCGGAGCTGGAAGCGGAAAGACGCGCGTAATCACATGCCGCATTGCAAACATGCTGGAACACGGCATTCCCCAAAGCCAGATTCTAGCCCTAACCTTTACCAACAAGGCTGCAAAAGAAATGTCTGACCGAATAAAAGGCCTTACAAACAAAAAGCTTCAGAACCTTACCATAAGCACATTCCACGCATTCGGTGTGCGGGTTCTGCGCCAGGATATCCAAGCGTTGGGTTACAGGGAAAATTTTTCCATTTACGACGAAACGGACCGCTACGCACTAATAAAGGAAACAGGCCGCGAGCTTCATTTTACAGGCGATGCAATGGACGTTTACAAGATAGGCGCCATCTTTAGCGACATAAAGACCGGACGCAAAAACTGGAACGCAGAAAATTCCATGTACCGGGAACTTTACGAAAGCTACCAGGAAGGCCTTAAAGTCTACAATTCGGTTGACTTTGACGATCTTATCACCCTGCCAATAAAACTCTGGCGTGAACACCCGGACATTCTGGAAGCCTACCGCAACCGCTACAAGTACATCATGGTGGACGAATTCCAGGACACAAGCCACCAGCAGTACGAGATGATGCACATACTGGCAGACAAGAACGTGGCAGTTGTTGGCGATGACGACCAGTCAATCTACAGCTGGCGCGGAGCAGACTACCAGAACATCCTCAACTTTGAAAAAGACTTCCCGGAAGTTCAGGAAATAAGGCTTGAACAGAACTACCGCTCAACAGGAACAATTCTTGCCGCCGCAAACGGAGTAATAAAGCACAACACCAACCGCAAGGACAAAGAGCTTTGGAGCGGCAACGGAGAAGGAAAACCCATAGAAATCTACATGCCGGAAAACGAAGCCGCAGAAGCAGACTTCATAGCAGACGGAATACAGGGCATTTGTATAGAAGAAAAGCGCAAGTACGACGACTTTGGCGTTCTGATGAGGGCAAACACCCAGAGCCGGGCAATAGAAGAAGCCTTCCTAGAAGCAAACATCCCCTACGTGATGAGCGGAGGAACATCCTTCTTTGAACGCAAAGAAATAAAGGACATAATAAGCTACCTGCGCGTAATCTCCAACCACGACGATGACATAAACCTCCTTCGCATAATAAACACTCCGCGAAGGGGAATCGGCCGAACTTCAATAGAGGCACTGAATACCGTTGCAGCAAGACTTGGAGTCTCCCTTTGGGAAGCAATACAGGCAGTCCTGGAATGCGGGGAAGACGAATGCCCGGTAAGCGACAGCGCATTGGAAAGCCTAAAATCCTTCTGCCAATTAATAGAAAACAACAAGACAATGCTAAGCGGAAAAGGACTCAGCAAAAAAGTAAAGCAGATGGTTACGGACATAAACTACTTTGACTTCTTAATTGCAGAAAACCCCAAGAGCGAAAAGGCTGCCCGATTCAAGTACATGAACATAGAAAGCCTAATAAAAAGCATGGAACAGTGGGAAAACAACCCCCAGCACGATGACACAAGCCTTTATGCCTACCTTAACCGCATTACCCTTCTTAGCCGCGACGACCTTGACGACGGAGAAGCGGACAAGGGCAAGGTAAACCTTATGACGGTCCATGCCAGCAAGGGGCTTGAATTCCCGGTAGTATTCATTGCGGGTGCGGAGGAAGGCCTAATGCCGCATGCACGTGCAGTTGAAGAAGGCGGAGACAATGCAATAGAAGAAGAACGCCGTCTTTTTTACGTTGCAGTAACGCGGGCGCGGGACAGGCTCTTTATTTCCTCCTGCAGGAAGAGGCGCAAAATGAATGCTTCTGTTGACTGCGAGCCCAGCCGCTTCCTTGATGAAATACCTCAAAATCTGGTAAAATACCATGAGCCTTCAAAGGAAGTTGATGCAGACGCGGCACACGAGATGCTCCAAAACATGCTAAGGAACATGGCCAAGCCCCACGTGCCAAAGCTGTAGGATTTTTTTGCGGCGCTTTTATTTGCTAAGGGCTTTCCGCCCTTCGCTATCCGCTCATAGCCTTCGGCTACTAAAGGGGCTCCAATCCCGGCCGTGCCTTTGTTGTTTGCAAAAAATTTTTTATGCTGCAAAAAAATTAAAATGCTTGGCGCTTTCAAGAACCTGTGCAGTTTTTTATAAAGCGCAAAAGGATATGAATATGAAGAAAACGACTTTTAAATCTTGCCTTGTACTTTGTGCCTTGGTATTGGCATCAGAGTTTGCATTTTCAAAAGATGCATACATCATTCCGTCCTTTGAATTTACAGGCGGCGGAATAAAGATAGAGGCAGAGGACATGCTCCTTGAATCCGGCGGAAAGGTTTTGCCACAAAAAGAAAAGCTTGAAGAAGTAACGGCTGGACGCTTATTCGACATGGATGCCAGCGCACACGCAAGCCTTCTGGTCTCACCGTATGCCCCTGCCTGCACTGCAAGAGCCATAGTAACACTGGATGCCGGAACATACGAAATAATGGTATGCGAAAAAGCCTTCAACAATAAATTTGCTACAATAAAGATGGCCCTTGAAGGAATACAGCACAACTTTTACCCAAGCAACCCACCGTTGGGATATTACGAGCTTACCACCCGCTGCCCCTGCACCATCACGCTGGAAGAAAAGCAGACAGTAAGCATGGAACTTTATTTTCCTACCGTAAAAAATGCAAAGGGCTATAAGCCGCTATGCCTAGATTACATTCAGATTATAAAAGTGAACAAATAATTATTTACCCAAGTCCAGCATGCGGCGGTTGTAGTCTTTTGGCGGGTCTTCAATAATGCTCCAGTCAAAGTCAAGTACGCCGTGGGGCGGGAAGAGCGGCTTTCTAGGCGGCTTCTTTCTGCTGTTGGCGGCCTGGACAATCTCTTCCAAGGTACGGGTTCCGTCCGTAAGGGTAAGGTATGGCTCTCCAAATACAAGTATCGTAGAAGTGCGCACCCTGTATGTTATGGGCTTGTCCTCTTCCGTAACGGCATGCTTTTCCACTAGCACGCTGTTCATGGAGTAAGGCTCAGGAAGCTTGTCAATTTTCTGCACGTTGCGTATCTGTGTCCTTCTTCCTAGTGTACATGTGTAGACAAGGCCACCAACAAGCAAATGCTTTGGAACGTAATATGAATTTCCCCCGTCGTCAAGCCTTGCCCTTGCGTTGGCATCGTACTCCATGTCTGTCTCCCAGTAGCGTACCGGGTAGACGGCAGAATCAGTAACGAGGTAGGACAAAAGCTCTTCGCTGGAAACAGGCGGGCTTACCAATATGCCGTTTGCATTTCCTGCATCCAGCCAATAACCTGCCTCTTTGCTTGCAACGTCACTTATGCTTCCGTCCAAGACAGTTGAAACATCCACAGAATCGCTGTTTTCCGCCTTAACGCGGAATTTTAGGTAGAGCTTGTTTCCAATAACGGCAATAGGCACGTGGTAGGTGTTTTTTCCGCCAAGCTTATGGCTTGAATAGGTTATCTGCATGTCCCAGGCACCGCTGCACTCACTGTCTGCTGTAAGAATGTCTCCGTCTTCTTGGGTAACGTTTATTTTGTATTCAGGAGTAAAAAGCTCATCGGTAAGGGGCGTAAAATGCAAAAGGATGCGCTCCGGGTTTGCAGGCGTCGTGTTGTTCCTGTCGCGCTTGTTCTTTGCAGAGTATTCGGGGCTTTCTGCGGCGCGGTCGTCGTACCACTGGTAGAAGGTCTTTAGCACAATGTTGGGAATTGCACGGTTGTCCGAAGCAATGTAGTCTGTGTCAAAGACAACGTAGCGGTTGGAATTCTCCCAGATTCCTTCAAGCAAAAGAGGAACGCTGTCGTCTGCAACAACTTCTACGGCTGTGGCAGCATTAGTGGCAGGGGCAGCACTTTCCTGTGCGGTCAAAATAGTCCCCTGCACGAGGCAAAGGCCTGCAAATATGAGTAAAATGCCTTTTAAGGGCATAAATTTCTTATAAAATTCAGGACGGTTTTTCACTTTTTGAGTATCGGCATAAAAAGAGCCTTTTATTAGGGAAAGACCACGGTAAGCAAATTTATTCAGTTCCTTCTGCATTGCCACTGCGCACATCGCTACCCTGCACCACATTCCCCGCCTGTACGCGGTAAGGCTTTGTGGCCCACTTCTTGCCTATGGTGTCCCTAAGGGCATAGCGGATAATCTTGCGGTTGTTAAAGGCTTCTTCTATAAGCTGGTCAACTTCAAGGCTTTCGTAAATCTTTTTGGCTTCTTCAACATTGGCCTTTAGTACAGGATGGCGGGGGCTAAAGAGAACGCAGCAGTCCTCGTAGGGAAGGATTGAAATGTCATAGCTTCCAATCTGGATGGCTGTGTCTGTAATTTCTTCCTTGTCCAAACCTACAAGCGGCCTTAAAAGCGGGTATTCTGCAAAACTTTCCGTAACCGCCATGTTCTCCATGGTCTGGCTTGCAACCTGGCCAAGGCTTTCTCCTGTAATAAGGCACTGGGCATTTATTCTTTGGGCAAGCATGTTGGCACACTTCATCATGCAGAGGCGAAGCATAAGGGTTGTGTAGTCCTGTGGAGACTTTGACTTTATCTTCATCTGAACGTCCGTAAAGGGAATTATGTTAAGGTGGGTGTCGCAGCCATAGCCGCTCAAAACTTCCGCCAAATCCTCAACTTTTTTTTGTGCTTCTTCGGAAGTGTACGGGTATGAATGGAAATACACACATTCAACCTTCATTCCCCTCCTCATCATGCGGTAACCGGCAACAGGACTGTCCAAGCCTCCGCTAAGAAGCAAAAGCCCCTTTCCGCTAACGCCAACAGGCAGTCCACGGCAAGTCCTTTTCTGAGTTGAATAAACAAAACATTCGTCACGAACTTCCACACTTATAACAACGTCCGGCTTGTGAACGTCTACGGCAAGGATTCCAGAGTCAAAGGCTCCGCTTGCAGCCTGCGTGCAAATTTCGTATGAGTTTAGGGGGAAAGACTTGTCTTCACGCCTTGCATCTATCTTAAAGGTCTTGGCACCTGCATCCCTTGCCTTCTTTGCAAGCTCGGTAACTGCATCCGTTATGGCTCCAATGTCCTTCTGGGTCTTTACAACCTTTGCCCAGCCTGTAATGCCAATAAGGCGGTCCAGC
Source organism: Treponema sp. UBA6988 (assembly GCA_002448445.1). Lineage (GTDB taxonomy): Bacteria > Spirochaetota > Spirochaetia > Treponematales > Treponemataceae > Treponema_D. The sequence continues at coordinate 27,001 of DJYC01000011.1, read as the reverse complement.
ATGTACTCAACCGCTTGGCATGACTGTGGCGTGCATGAAACGTAAAGCCTTCCAGACTGGGTGTGGATTTTTGCGTCAACAGTTTCAAGAGCGGTGCGGGCATTGGTAACAAGCTGCTTTTCAAATACGCGGATGTTACTGCGCTTAAGGCTAAGCTCACCGACTTTTCCAAGGTATATTTCTGAATACATAAATAGCTTTCTCCTCTTGTGTTATACAGGGTACTTGATTTTTATCCTACGCCCGATTGTAGGGGCCCGCCGAAGGCGGGTTGCGACAGCAATGGAGTGGGCAGGGACCCACGGAACCCCGGAAAGCGGGGAACACCATGAATTTTGACCGCCCCCTAGGGGCGGGCTCAGTTAAACAGGACATGCCGTCCAAATTAAAAAGAAAAATATCCCCAGCCTAGAACCTAAATGAACCGCCCACCGTAATGTAGTGGTTCATCTCGTCGTGCAGGTCCCTGAGCCAGTCTTCCTTTGAAGTTGCCACAATCTGCTCAAGCTCCGCATCCGTCTGCTCAACGTCATTCAGCTTGTACTTGCCGCTATCCTTGTCGTACTTAAGGCCAGAAACAGGCTCAAACATTGGGTTTTCAACGCCCTTGTTGTGCACGTATTCAAAGGCGTAGCCAAATTTGAGCGTAAACTGCCCCCATTTCTGCTTGGGGAATTCATAGTTAAGGTCAAAGCCAGCCTTTGCGGCATACATCTTGTGGTCTTGGGTAAGGAAGTTAAGGTGGTTCCATGCCGTGTCAACATGCTCACCGATGTCGTTGTCGGGATCAGAGAACATTGAGTGCGTGAACAAGCTGCCGTCCGTTGAATAGACGCCTTTGTCCGCAGAAAGGTAGACAAGGGCCTCGTCGTTTTCAAGGCTTTCGCAGACATTGCCATGCCTCATGAATGAAGAAAAGAGCTTTATCTTCATGTTGGGTTTGGGCATCATGTCTACAGAAAGGCTAAAGCGGTCGCTGTTCGGCGGAATGGAAAGCCCCATGCTAAGACCGTTGTTCGTGTAGTTCTGGTAGCTTGGGATTCCCGCGGTGATTGCACCAGAGGAACCATCCGCATACTCCCAGTGGGAATAGGTGTATGGAGTGATTACGGTATAGTTAAAGCCAAGCCTTGTGCAGAAGGAGTTTTCCGGTGTGTAGACAAATCCATTCTGGAGGACAAAGCGGTTTTTGGAGTCTAAGTCCAGCTTTAGTGCGCTCTCCAAGTCCGTGTCGTCAGAATAGATGTCCGTTACCCACATAAAGTTGTCAAAAGGAATAATCTTGAATTTTAGTCCCATCTGAACGTTGTCGCCAAAGCCCGAAAGTTCCTCGCCAATCATGTAGGGTGCGGGGATAAAATAAGTAAGGTCCATGCGCTGTCCAAATACGCATGACTCGTAATACGTGACGGAGAACTTGCGGCTGGGCTTGATTTCTATTGCGTGGAAGGCAAAATACTTGTCCGGGAAAAGTTCCTCACCGTCGTAAGCGCTTGAAGCACCGATTGCAGAGAGAATCTGGGTGTAGGCAACCTTGTCGCTAAAGACGGAGAAAGAAAAATTTGCGCTGTGGAAGGCATCGTCATTCATTGCAGGGCATTCGTCAAAAAAGTCGCCGTAGCCTGTGCGGTAAATTCCAGCCTGGGCAAAGATGTTTGTCTTTCCGACTGCGATGGCATCGTTTACGTCAAGGTAAACATCCAGTGGGCCTGCTTCTATTGCGTCCGTGCGGGTGTCGTGCTTGGAGTTTGTGTAGAGTGGAACAAATTCGTCCTCGTGCCCCTTGTATGCTGCAAAACCTGCACTGTAGCCCATGGAAACAAGGCCGTTCAGAAAGGAAATGTCTCCGTAGACCTTGGGGTTTGCAAGGATAAACATGCCGTGGCTCTTTTCGCAGCCGTCAAAGCTGGACTTGCCCTCTTCCTCTTCCTCGTCGTATTCAGTCTCAAAGGTGAACTTTGCAGTTCCGTGGCCGCCGGCTTCTACAGTCCAAGGCTTACCGTTTATCTTTTCCATATAATACTTGGCGCGCACAACGTCTGTGGGAGTGCCGTTTTCTATTACGTCCTCAAGAATCTGCCTTATGTTCCTGAGGGGATACGGCCTCATTGGGGGGGCTGCCTTTGTGAGGCCCCGTATTTCCCAGCCCTGGGAGAGGGTGTAGAAATAGTCGTCAGGGTCAACAGAAACCTGTGCGAATGCAGACGCCAAAACTGCTGCAAAAACAAAAAACGAAAGTAACTTTTTCTTCATACTAGAACAACCTGCTCAAATTGATTTTTGCGGAAACTGCGAATTCCCCGCCGGAAGCAAACTCTCCATCGATATTGTCTTTGTTGAATATAAAAACGAATGCCGGCTGCGCGCTTATGGTGAACAAGGGAGAAGGAGAAAAGCTTGCCCTAAGCGCAACCCTGTTAAGGTATTCAGGAGTGCCGTGGGGTGTGCTAAAGCCCTGCTGCTTCTTTGCCCTGTCCTGTCCACCCTCCTTGTCGCTGTCCGGATATGCCCAGTTTTCGCGGTTGGAAACCTTGTCCTGCCCACCCCAGTCCAAATCATCTGTAAAAAGCTTGGTCCCAGAATACTCGCCTGCCGCCTTAAAGAGATAGCTTGCAGTTACGTCCCACTTTCCCGGAACCTCATAGCCCATGTTAAGCTCGCCTGCAACAGTGTCCGGTCCAAAGGGGCTACCAACCCATTCATAGAAAATTGCCTTGTCGCCAAGGTTTTCGCTGTAGGTGCGCACAAGGCTCCAGTTGGGGTCTTCCTTTACATACATGTAGGGCTGGGTGTAAGTTCCTTCAAGCCAGAAATGGAAATTGCCGCCCTTAAATGGAATGTAGGATTCCGCGCCAGCCTGAAAAGCCATGGAATTAGGAGTGGTGTCGTTCTCCCAGTTCTTGCGCTCGTAAAAAGTTTGGTACTGGTTCATGGCAAAAAATCCGTAAAGACGCAAATTCTTTACAGGAACATAGACAAGCTTTAGTGCAAGGTAGTCACAGGTGTGGCTTTCGGGGTCGCTGTGGTCAAGGTCTCCGTCCTCATCACCGTAGTCGCGCCAGGGTGCCATTCCGTGGAACATTGTAAAGGGATTCATAAAGCGAAGCTCAAGTGATGAATTTACAAGCATTGACTCCATAATGGAAAACTGAAGTTTCTTAAAAAGCCTTACTTCCAGCCGGTGGGTATATGCATACTTGTCCACGTTAAATTCGGTAATATTCATGTTGTAGCGCAAATTCTTAGAGAAGACGTCTAGGTTTGCATAGCTTGCACCCGTAAAATATTCGCTCCAGATTATGCTACCGCTAAGGCTCCGTCCCACGCTCTGGGGTCCCATGCCAACCTGAAGGTTAACCCCTGCATTGTCGTTGAACTTGTAGCCCACGCTTCCGTATGCCGTATGCGGAAAGTTTATGTCCGGGGTAAGCTTACTGTCCGCATAGATAAAGTTTGAATAGTTGTTGTCAAGAATTGCAGCCCCGTCGTACTCGCGGAGGGTAACATCCATGGAAAGCGTAAAATAGTCCCCGCCCTGAACATTAAGAGGTGTCGTCAAAAGCGGTTGCCTGCAGTAACGGTCGTACACCCAGTCAATGTCGTCATTGGTCTTGTAAAAGCCTTCTACATTCATCTCCGGCTCTACGCTTATAGAAAAAATATCAGCCTTAAAAGCAGGCGGCTCGTACGCTATATAGTCCACAATCCTGTCGTAGTTCTTCTTTCCTGCCTCACTAAGCGAATCATAGTCAGCCTCGGAAAGATAAAGCTCAATCTCCGCAATGGAAAGGGGTGCCTGGTCGCTAAAATCCACCCGCCCCTCCTCCATGGCAATCTCGGTCATAGCGTCATAAATCCAGCTGCCGCAATTTACAAGCCCCTGCTTACCCCTCGCATGAAGAGTCAAAGAAAAAAATGTCAAGGCTATCAAGCACAACGAAAAACGCATCATTCTACACTTCATTTCTATCTGTTTCCTTTTTTATGATTTTTAATTCCTTTCTTATATAAAGCAACAAGCCGCGGAGCAAGGAACTTCATGGACCACTTCTGCGCCCACTCAAAAGCCTCCTTGGACTTCTTGGAATGCAGCTTTGAATCGCTAAGAAGCTCAATGGTACGCCGGGCAAATTCGTCAGCGTCGTTCCCTACCATAAAGCCGCCGTTGTCCCCCTGCATTACGTCAAGGGTTCCCATCTCTCCAATTGCAACAACCGGCAGTCCCGTAAGCATGGCCTCCACGGTAACAAGCCCCTGGGTCTCCGTAACGCTTGGAAAGGTAAAGACACTTGCCATCTTGTAAAAGTAGACAAGGTCGCCCCTTTCCCTGTAGCCTGCAAATATTGCGCGGTCAGAAAGCCCCCTCTCAGAAGCAGCCGCTTTTAAAGCCTCAAGCTCTGGTCCTCCGCCAACAAAAAGCAGCACTGCATCTGGAACGGAAGGCAAAACCCTTTCAAGAACGTCAAAAAGGAATGGAAGGTTCTTTTCCTTAACCACACGGCCAATATAAAGAAGAATCCGCTTCCCTTCAAGCTGGGGAAATTCCTCGTAAAGCTTCTTGTAAAAATCTACAGACTTCTTCTTGTTAAAAGAAACCACGCTGGAAGGAATCCCCGTAGGCAGAATGTCGTATGGCCTGGAAACGCCGTACTCGCCTATTACACCGCCAATACGAGCCGTGGGAACAATAATCTCATCCGCCCTCTTAAGGTAAAACTTAACCAGATTCTTGCCAAGCTTCTGCGACCATGAAGAAGGAAGAAAATGCACGTAGTTTGCAAGATAGTCTTCCCAAAGCGTGTGAAAGGTAAAAATAAGGGCCACATGCCTGTGACGGGCATAGGTAACGCCAAACCAGCCCATTGCAAATTCAGAGTTAACGTGAACAACATCCGGGCCAAATTTGTCCACCTCCGCCTTTATGATATACCACTGGTTAAGACGGACGGTGCGGTCTTCCTTGGAAAAAATAATTTTGTCTGCCGGCAGCCTTAAAATAGAAAGGTTCTTGTTGCCATTTGGATCATCTTCGTAGCGGAAATGCTTAAAAAAAGTCTCCCTCTCGTTTTCGTCTATATGGTTATTTGTATAGTCAGAGGCCACGATTAAAACCTTGTGCCCCAAAATTGCAAGAGAATCTGCAAAAGACTTTACGGAAACGGCAACACCGTTGATGCGAGGATAATATGCGTCCGTAAACATAACTACTTTCATAACTTGGGCATTATACCCTATTCTTGATGAATGGGCAAGTATTTGATATATTTAATATGTAGGACTTGGAGCGCATGCATAGTCCAACTGTGCCCTGCGCTTCGCATCCGGGCAGTCCATAGCAAGATCCCCGCTTTCCAGGGTTCATCTGTTAAACAAGTAGCGCCATGGAGGGCGCGTTATTTTGTTACCAAAAAAGACTAGTGAGTTTTCCAACGGAAAACTCACAGTAAAAAATTGCATGGATGCAATTTTTTACTGAAGGTCCTTACAATCGGGGCTAGGCTTTATGGCAAGTAAGGCTTTAAGGACGCATTTTTAACTAAAACAAAAGGGGCTTTTATGACAGGAGCACAAAAAGAAGACATCTTCAACCTACTCAAAGCGGCATCTTCCTGCAACCTGGGCTATACGCCAAAGGCTTTCAAAACAGTCCCAAGCTTTACGGACGACCCGGCACTTCCGCAAACACAAGCAAAAGAAGCGGCTGTTGCAGAAGCAAAAGGCGGGCTTTCCATAGGCTCCATAGCACAAAAAATCCAAGCCTGCAAAAACTGCTCCCTTGCTGCAACAAGGCACAATGTAGTCCCCGGTGAAGGCGTAGAAAACCCAGTGGTACTCGTTGTGGGAGAAGGCCCCGGAGAAGACGAAGACAAGACAGGAAGGCCATTCGTTGGCAAAGCAGGCCAGCTTTTGGACAAAATGCTTTCCGCCATAGAACTTGACCGCACAAAGAACTGCTACATAGCAAACATAGTAAAATGCCGCCCGCCTGCAAACAGAACACCCCAGCCGGAAGAAGCAGAGGCATGTTCAGGCTTCCTCCAGGCTCAAATCCACCTACTAAAGCCCAAGATGATTCTTGCAATGGGAAGAACAGCATTTCAGAACCTTCTTAAAACCACGGAGGGAATAAATTCTGCCCGCGGAAAATTCTTTGACCTTAACGGAATCCCCCTAATGCCAACCTACCACCCCTCAGCTCTTCTTAGGGACGAAAGCTTAAAAAGACCGGCATGGGAAGACCTAAAGGCATTCAAGGCAAGGCTGCTCCAAATTTGTCCGGACTACAATAAATGACAAGCAAGCAGCGCTACCTGGAAGTAATAGTAAACGTTCCTCTTAACCAGACATTCACCTACCTGGAACCGGAAGATTCATCAGAAGAAGGAAAAGGCAATCCGGAAAACCCCTTTGGCTGCAGGGTGGAAGTGCGCTTTGGAAACAGAAAGCTTACAGGCATTGTTGCGGCCATTCACGACGGAATACCGGCAAACTGCCCCGTTGACAAAACAAAAATAAGGACTGCCCTGCGCTACATAGACAAAGAGCCTATCCTAACACAAGAATTGTACAACACCGCACTCTGGATGCAAAAGTACTACCTCTCGTCAATCGGGGAAACTGTCTTTGCAATGATTCCGTCTGGCCGCAGGGAAACAGACAGCTCTTCTTTTTCCTTTACGGAAGACGACCTTAGCTTTGAAAAAAAAGAACTCAGTAGCGAACAGACAGCCGCTGTAGAAGGAATCCTTACCCAAAGCGAAAGCCTCTTCCACTACCTCTACGGAACAACAGGCAGCGGAAAAACAGAAGTCTTTCTTACCGTAGCAGAAAGAACCCTTCAAAAGGGAATGGGGGTAATATACCTTGTACCGGAAATAGGACTTACCCCCCAGGTTGTGGAAGCCGTAGTGCAAAGGTTTGGAAAGGTTGCAGCCGTACTGCATTCAGGTCTTACCCCAAGCCAAAGGCTTAATGAATGGAAGCGCATTCTACACGAAGAAGCCCGCATTGTGGTGGGGGCAAGAAGCGCCATATTTGCTCCGGTAAAAAAACTTGGGCTAATCATAATAGACGAAGAGCACGACGGTTCCTACAAGTCTGGCTCTGCACCCCGCTACCACGCAAGGCAGGTTGCCATGCACAGGGCTGCAAAGCTTGGCATTCCGCTTGTAATGGGATCCGCAACCCCTTCCGTAGAATCATGGAAGGCAATGGAAGACAAAACCATAATACGCCACACCCTTACCAGAAGGCTTGCAGGTGGAGCAATGCCAAGCATAAGAGCCGTAAACCTAAGCCTTGAACCTTCACAGGGGGGCTGCCTTTCCCGCGAGCTAGAAGACGAAATCCGTTCAGCACTAGACCAAAAGCGGCAGACAATACTTTTTCTTAACAGGCGGGGCTTCACCCATTTTTTTAGGTGCAACAGCTGCGGTTTTGAGATGAAGTGCAAGAACTGTTCAGTCCCCCTCACATACCACAAGACGGAAAACCGCCTCCGCTGCCACTACTGCGGATATTCAATCCAGCCGCCAACCCAATGCCCGGAATGCGGTTCGCTGGACGTAGGCTACTCTGGCTTTGGAACGGAATTCATAGAGGCAGAAGTTAAGTCAAAGTTTCCCTCTGCAAAAGTGATGAGGATAGACACGGATTCCCTAACAAAAAAAGGAGAGCTGCAGGAAAAGCTCAACCTATTCAAAAGCGGCGAATACGACATTCTTCTTGGAACCCAGATGATTGCAAAGGGCCTTAACTTTCCCCGCCTAAAGCTTGCAGGAGTCGTCCTTGCAGACACAGGCCTCCACATGCCGGACTTTAGGGCAGCAGAAAGAACCTTCGCACTAATAACACAGGTTGCGGGGCGGGCAGGAAGATTCTTTCCCGACGGCAGGGTAATCGTGCAAAGCTACAGCCCGGACAGAGAACCAATTGCACTTGCCGTAAGCGCACAGACGGAAGAATTCTACACAAGGGAACTTCAGAACAGAGAGATACTCTGCTTTCCCCCATATTCAAGGCTGCTGCGCTTCGTATTCCGCTCGTCAGTACCGGAAGCCGCAAAAACAGCCGCAAACGGAGCCTACCACATCCTAAAGGCAAACATACAGAGCGGCGTAGACATACTTGGACCTGCAGAATGCCCACTTAGCATGATAAGCCTTAACTACCGCCACCAGATAATCCTCCGCTCAAAGCAAATTGTCCCCATGCAAAAAATGGCAGAAGTCCTAATCTACGGCTACAGCGCCCCCAAAAACGTTTACATAGAAGTAGACGTAGACCCGGTAAATTTAATGTAGGCAAATTTGGATTTTTTGTTATGAACTTAGGCTAAAGCTTAGACTTTGGCTTTTGACTGATTGTTAGCCTTTGGATTTTTTGTTATAATCATGTTATGGAAGAGGCGATTATCAAGGCAGAAAAAATGGTTAGCGGAGGCGACTGCATCTCCAAGATTGACGGGAAGACCGTTTTTGTTCCCTATGCACTGCCGGGGGAAAGACTAAGGATTCAGATTGAGAGGGAAATGCGGGACTATTCGACTGCTCGTATTGTGGAAGTGCTTGAGCCTTCCGCAAACAGGGCTACCCCATTTTGCCCTCTATACACTAAATGTGGCGGGTGCAACATGCAGCACATTGCCACTGATTTTCAGACAGAGTTGCGTTCTTCCATATTAAAGGATGCTTTTGCGCGTGAAGGCGTTGATGCCGGGGATGTTCAGGTTGTAAGCGCGAACCCCATAGGCTACAGGGCCAGGTTCCAGCTGCATGACGGCGGCCTTATGGAAAAGCGGAGCAACAGGATTTTAAGCATACAGAACTGTCCCTGTGCCACGCCGGAGGTGAACAAGTACCTTGCGGAGATGCCTTTTGAGCAGAGACCCAAGGGGCGGGTTCACGTATTCGGTACGGAAAAAATCGTTTCGATTCCAGAGGGTTTTGACAAGATAATTGTCTGCAACGAGGATTCAAAGAAGGATGGCCGCGTTATTGGCAAGCGTACGGTAAGAAACGGCAGACCTACGAAAAAAATCAAGAAGGTTCAGCCGCGCTACGAAGGTGCAAGCGTAAAGGAAGAGAACCTTTGCACGGTGGACATTCTGGGCAAGAAGATTACTTTTGACGTGCAGGGCTTTTTCCAGTCCAACATGCAGGTTTTGGAAAAGACCATTCCCCTGATTACGGAAGGCTTGGGCGGTAAGCACGTGCTTGACATGTATGCCGGGGCGGGAACGTTCAGCGTTTTTCTTGCGGATTTGTTCAGCAAGGTGACCCTGGTGGAGCACAATAAGTCTGCAATCGTCTATGCGGAACAGAATCTTTTTGGCACTTCACACGAAAGCTTTGGCCTTAGCGGGGCGGTCTGGGTAAAGTACCACGCAGAATCCTGCATTGAGCGGAACGGTAATTTTGACGCGGTTGTCATAGACCCACCTAGAAGCGGCATGGAAAAGGAAGTCTGCTCATGGCTCTGTTCTTCGGGCATAAGGCAAATAAGAAGCCTTTCCTGCGACATTGCAACCCATGCCAGGGATGTTGGCAGGCTTGTAAAGAGCGGCTACAAGCTAAAATCGCTTTATCTTTTGGATTTTTATCCACAAACATGCAACATTGAAAGCCTTGCGTTGTTGGAAAAATAGGAGAAAGCTTACAGCTTAGCAATACAAGCAAATGTATATAGAAGCAACCGTAAAAAAAGTTTTTATATCCTCACTTGCATTTCTTTTTGCGGCCACCTTTTCTACTGGACAGGCGGCAAAAAAGGCGGAAAACGACCTGTCTTCCCAAAAAGAGGCGGAAGAAGAGGACCTTACGCCAACCGTTCAGCTTGTGGACCTAAAGTACACCCTTCCAAGCTGGGTTACTGTTACCGGAGGAAGCATTCTTTGCCAGCCGGTAAGGAACAGCTTTGGCTATGCTGCCGTAGAGGAAGGAAAGATGGTCTGTGCCTTTGACCATGACGGAAAGATAATGTGGGAGCGCGGAATTAACGCTCGTCTAAAGCCACTTATTTCCGTTGGCGCATCCGACATGATTTACATAATAAGCAAAGACGGCGATCTTAATATGATGAACCCGGGCGGACTTTTGGTTTGGACAGCCCATTCAGGTTTTTCCGTTACCGAAGCACCCCTTCCCGGACGCGACGGACGCATTTATGTCCGCGGAGGCTCTGACCTTGCCTGCTTTGGCATAAAGGGAATCTGCCGGTGGAACATTCCCCTTCCAGAGCAGAACACTTCCCTGCCAATAGTTGAGCTTAACGATGGTTCAGTCCTTGTGTTCCTTAACAAAGAAGTTGACGGAAAGAGCGTTGCGGTTACAGTCACTCCTTTTGGCGAGGTTAGCGATGAATTCTGCTTTTCCGGAAAGGTTGTCCAGGTTGAACAGTGCTTTTTTGGTGCCCTGGTCTCTTTTGCAGACGGAGCAACAGGACTTTGTGCGGAAAAAGACGGCAAACCCTATTCAAAATGGGCTGTAATGGCAGGCCAAGAGGGACTTTCTGCCCCGACAAGGATTATAACGGAAGGTTTTTCCCCATCCACTGCCCTTTTGCTTACGGGAAGCCCTGCTACGGCAATACAGATAGGCGTTTTGGACGGAAGCCAGAAGCATGTCTACAAGACTGATTTTAGCCCCGATGCCCTTACCTACGCCGGACGCACCCTACAGGGGCTTGTGCTTGCAGACGGTAGCCATGCCTGCTGCTACATGCCGGAAGGAGAGCCTTTGTGGAAAGCTACGTTCAATCCATCCAAGAAGTGGACTTATTTTTTTCCCACTGATTCCGGCAACATAGGCCTTTGCATGCGCGACTGGGTTATAGAAGGCTACAGGATAAGGCAAAACATAGGCTTTTCGCCAGATGTAAGTTCTTATCATCCAAAGAATAACAGGGACTACAACACTTTTTACGATAAAACGGACCTTCACTCCACAAACGTTTCGGGACCAGTCATAAGCCCAGAACGTGCGGAAGACATATTGAATTCATTCAGCGAAGGGAAATTCGGCACCCGCGAAAAAGATTGGATTCCTGTCCTTAAAAACGAACTTTCGGAAATGATACTTGCGTGGACAACCCTTAATTCCCAGCAGAACACGGAGCAGCCCTTCTTTTGCAAGGATTTTGACTATACAAGGACGGTTCTTGCGCTTACGGCAAATTCCGGCACCGGAATGTACCAGAAATACTATGCGGAACTGCTTGAAAAGGTAAGGGATCCTGTCGTTCTTGCCGAAGTCATAAAAAGCGCAGGAATTTCTGCCTACGACCCAGATGCAAGGATGCTGAGTGCAATGGAGGCGATTGCAAAAAAGTATTCCCTAAAGAATTCCAACGAAAGCGTCCACATAGCCATTTGTGACGCAACCTTTGAAATTTGCCGCTTTATGGGGCGGCCTGCCTTCTTTGCAAAGGGAAAAACTACTATAACAAGGCTTCTTAGCCCCCAGTATGGCAAGGCTACAAGGGAATATGCGCGGAAAACTCTTGAAAAATTTATAGAAATTGGCTTTTAAATGAATAAAATTTGCAATAAGACACTTTTGTTTTAAAACAAATAGTGTTATAATGATTATATAAAGTTATTTTTGGAGGATTTATGAAAATTTATAAATTAGCATCAGTGGCTGCCGTAGTTGCACTTACTTTTCTGACTACGATATCTGCACTTGAAGTTGATGAAGATGAAATCCGAAGCATAGGAAACGAAGTAGTTACATTTGAAAACTATATGGGACCGCACGCCTACATAGAGACTGTAGACGCAATCCGTTCTATAGGAACCAGACTTGGAAGACAGGTTGCCGCAAACCTCAATTCCGCTGCAACTTACGGCCAAGGCGCAAAGTATTCCGTAATACATGCCATAGACCCTTCAGAAAAATCAAAATTTGACGCAGACATTCTTTTTATCAATGAAAATGCCCAGGTTGACCACGTTCGCAACCTCCGCAGAATCATCCAGGGCTACCTCATGGGAGCATACGGCTACAACAGCAATGATGCAGCCACAATTTCTACCTTCGTAACAGTATACAACGCTGTCTACCGCAAGAACCTTAAGGTCTTTACGGAACGCTACAAGAATGTGGTAGTAAAGAACCTTACGGCAGACAAGTGCGGTCTTTCCACAAAATGGGACGAATGGCCAGGAAACTCACAGATTGTAATTCCTTTGTTCGACATGAACTCCAACCTTTCTGCCGTTGATACTTCTGCAATCAGCGACAAGCGCGTAATTGACTCCATGCGCGAAAAGGACGACCGTGGCATTGACGAGCGCAAGAACATGGTTGACATTAAGGAGCGAGAGGCAGAGGACTACTCAAACAAGGCTCAGAAGTCCGCAGAAGACGCCGCCCAGAAGAACAAGCAGCTTGAAGAGCAGAAGAAGAAGTCTGACGTTGCAAACAAGGACGCAAACCAGGCTCAGAAAGACGCAAGCAACGCAAAGAAGGCATCTGAAGACGCAAAGAAGAATGCAGACAAGGCACAGAAAGACGCTGATGCTGCAAAGAAGAACGCAGAAAAGGCTGCCAACGACGCAAAGAACGATCCAGACAACAAGCAGAAGCAGCAGGCTGCAGAAAACGCAAAGAAGAAGGCTGAAGAAGCAGAAAAGAAGGCTCAGGCTGCAAAACAGGCTGCAGATGAAAAGCAGAAGGCAGCAGACCAGAAGCAGAAAGACGCAGACTCCAAGAAGTCAGCAGCAGAGACAGAATCCAAGAAGACTGCCGACCAGTCAAAGGCTGTTGCAGATGCACAGAAGAAGGCAAGCGACCAGCAGGCTATTTCCGACAGGAAGCAGGCAGAGGCACAGAAGGAACGCACAGAGATTGCAAAAGACCAGCAGCGCCTCCTTGCAGCAGAACTTGAAGACCTTGACAACAAGAATTCCGTTATTGGCCTTAAGCTTACGGACGAAGAAACTCTCCTTAGCAAGATGATCCGCATAGACACAACAAGCGGCGTAATCCTTAGGGAATCTCCTGTAAACGTAATCCGCGGAAGGTCAATCTACCCGGTAGCTATTGAGGCAGACGGAACAAGCGCACTTTCTATGGACAGCGATGCAGTTGCAACTCCGGTAATGTACCTTGCTGTTTGCGGTGAGACATTGAGCACCAACAATGCAGCCGTAAAGCTTTGCCTTATTGACTCAAAGAGGATGGAAATCCAGAAGGAAAGCAATGAAGTTGTAGCAGAAGATTCTGTTCTTACTACAGACGGAACAAACTTCTACTGTGTAATAAAGGACGGAAGCCAGTGGGTTGTAGCAAAGTATGACAGTCAGGTTAACCTGCTCCTTAAGAGCCCAGTTCCTGTAATCAGCAACACGCCTATTACTGTAACACCAAAGGGACTTGTAGTAATGTCTGCAGAAGGACCGGTTGTTCTTCTGAATCTTAAAGATTTGTCACAGGTTACTGCAGGACCTGCAACTCTTACAGGCATTGTAAACGAAAATACTGCAAAAGCTACGATTACACCTGCAAAATAAGTAAAATCTAGAAAAACAAGCTAAACTCCTAAAAAGGGCTGACTGTAGAAGATACGGTCAGCCTTTTTGCATACTTTGCGGTTGCCGTGGGTGGATTTCTGAGCGTCGGTTGGTGAGCATGTCGAACCATGGTTGGTGAGCATGTCGAACCAAGTCGAAGGGCGGTCCCTGAGCAATGTCGAAGGGTGGTCCCTGAACCAAGTCGAAGGGTCGACCCACGGCAATGAAGCCAGAAAGCGGGATAAAATACCACGGAAGATTAACCGGTCTCGTAGGACCAGGCACAGTAAGAAGACTAATTTTCTTCCCTGGACTTGTTTTCGAATTTTGTGTAGGAGGAAAGGAAGAGAAGCTCTACATCACCGATAGGGCCGTTTCGCTGCTTTGCAACGATAAGCTTTCTGTCCATAACGGGGTTGAAGTCCTCCCCTTCATTCTGTTTTTTTCGGTCTCCGTGAATGAACATAACCATGTCGGCATCTTGCTCAATGGATCCGGAACCGCGCAGCTGGGCAAGGTTTGGCTCGTCACCTTCTGCGTTTCTTGCAACCTGGCACAAGACAACCACCGGAATTTCAAGTTCGCGGGCAAGGCTCTTTAGCGACTTTGAGATAGCCGACTGCTGCTCGTACACCGGGGCTTCCTCGTGCTCGCTTGTGATAAGGCCAATGTAGTCTATAAAGATAATCTGAACCTTCTGGTTTACCCTCATGCGGCGGGCCATTGCGCGAAGGTCAAGAAGCTTCATGTTTGGGGTGTCCACGATGTAAAGGGGGGCGTCAAAGCAGACATTCGCTGCATCCTGCAGTTTCTTGAAGTCTTCGGTTTTTAGCATGCCGCTCCTGAGCTTTGTTCCCGGAATGCGGGCCACCTGGGACAAAAGGCGTTGTCCTATCTGTTCGGCTGACATTTCAAGGCTAAAGAAGCCGCACGGAATCTTTTTATCTACTGCTATGTGCTGCATCATGGAAAGGGCCATTGCGGTCTTACCCATGGAAGGGCGCGCACCGATTATTATCATTTCGCTGTTCTGGAATCCGCTGGTCATGGAGTCAAGCTTTGTAAATCCGGTTGAAATTCCCGAACAGGAATCTTTGTTCTTGTAATGGTAGTCTATAAGCTGGATTGTCTTGGGAACGACATCCTTCATTGAAAAGACCTGGTTGGCCTGGTTTACGTCGGTAAGCTTGAATATTTTCTGCTCGGCTTCCTCGAGGATTTTCCGGCTTTCTTTAGTTTCGTCAAAGCTTTCGGATTTTATGTCTGAGGATATTTTTATGAGGTTGCGCCTTGTTGAATTGTCAAGGACGATTTTTGCGTAATAGTCAACGTTGGAACTTGTAGGCACTGTGTCCGTAAGGGTTGATACGTATGCCGTCCCGCCGGCCTTTTCCAGGTTTCCTGATTTGGTGAGGTCGTCTATGAGGGTAAGCATGTCGCCGCGGATTCCCTTTGAAAAGAGGCCTGTCATTGCTTCGAATATAATCTGGTTCTGCTGGCTGTAAAAATTGTCGCTCCTTAGATAGGTTATTACATCACCGATTGAACCCCAGTCCAAAAGGATGGCTCCGAGCGTAGCCTTTTCTGCTTCCAGATTATGGGGGGGAACTTTGTCCTTTAAATCCATTGCAAGCCTCTTTTACGCCAAAAACCCGTGGAAAAGACTGCATTTGCGGCCCTCCCACGGGTTTAAGTCTGAATATTGCTATTCTATGATGAACTTAGTTGTTCTTTTCTGCAGAAGCATTGTCTTCTGACTTTTCGCTTTCAGCAGGAGCTTCCTTTGCGGCAGCCTTTTCCTGCTTTTTTGAATCCTTCTTTGCAGAAGACTTTGAAGTGTCTTCCATGGGCTGTGCCTTTACTTCAAGCTTTACTTCTGCAAGGGATGCTTCGTAAAGGTGAACCTTGAAAGTATATGCACCAATGTTCTTGATTGTGAGGCCAGGAATTTCAATCTTCTTGCGCTCAATCTCAAAACCATTGTTCTTGAAGTAGTCGGAAAGGGTCTGGCTTGTAACTGCACCGAAGAGCTTTCCGTTTGTACCTGCCGGAACGATGAGCTCGATGGAGAGAGCCTCAAGCTTTTCCTTGAGGGACTTGCTGTCCTGTCTTTTCTGTTCCTTGCGGGCTTCGATTTCTGCCTTTTTGCCTTCAAAGTAGGCTACTGTGTCCGCATTGTAGGGAACTGCAAGCATGCGGGGGAACAAGTAGTTCCTTGCATAACCATTGGCAACGTTCTTTACGTCACCCATTTCACCAAGATGCTTTACATCATCATTAAGGATAACTTTCATTTCTAGCTCCTATTAAATTTACTGCCTGCGCGTCACCAGGAGTCGGATCGCGGACAGGCAGATTTGTTTTGTTTTAGTCTGCTACGTATGGCAGGAGGCAAATTGCGCGTGCACGCTTGATAGCTCTTGCAAGCTCTCTCTGGTGCTTTGCACAAGTTCCTGTGATGCGGCGAGGAAGGATCTTACCGCGCTCTGTTGTGAAGCGGCGGAGTCCGTCTGCATCCTTGTAGTCAATCTTTGTCTTGTTTCCGCAGAAACGGCAAACCTTCTTGTGGAAGAAAGCCTTTCCCTTTGCGCGTGGGTTGCGGCCTTCGTCTTCGCGGCCCTGTGTTGCCTTACCCATATCTTCTGCTTTTACTTCTGTTTCGTTCATTTCGTCTGACATATTATTCTCCTTAAAATGTCAAATTTTATTCATTCCGCTAAAATTAGAAGGGAATGTCTTCAGGGAACTCGCTGCCCGCCATGGAAGAATCATCCTGGGGAACATAGCCTGAAGCTGCTGGTCTAGGGGCAAATCCGCCCTGACCCTGTGAAGCGTAGCCACTGCCGCCCTGACCTGAATAGGAGGATGGTCCGTCGGACTTTCCCCCCAGAAGCTGTACGTTGCTTGCGACTATCTGCACCTTGCTGAATTTCTGGCCGTCTTTTTCCCAACGGTCCTGCTTGAGTGCTCCCTGAACTGCTATTTGCTTTCCTTTGGTAAGATACTGCTTTAAGCTTTCCCCTGACTTGCCGAACAGCGTAACGTCAAAAAAGTTGGCCTCGCTTATCCACTGTTCACCGTCCTTGCGGCTTCGGTTAACAGCTATGCCCAGCTTGCAGACCGGACTTCCGCTCTGAAGGTATGACAATTCGGCGTCTCGCGTAAGGCGACCTATTAAAACCACGCTATTTAAATCAGATGTTGCCATTGGTACCCAACCTCTAAAAGCTTATGCTTCTTTTTCTTCTTCTTTTGCAACAAAGAGATACTTAAGAAGGTTTGTGTTGAACTTGAACTGTGCGTCCAATTCCGTAATTTTTGCAGGATTTGCCTTGATGTGGACAAGGAGGAAGCGACCTCTCTTCTGCTTTTTTACTTCATAAGTAAGATCGCGGTCTCCGAAAGGCTCTTCCTTTTCGATTTCCGCACCGAATTTTGCGAGGTCTGCACGCAATGTCTCAAGACCTGCATTGTACTTTTCATCCTCGAGGGGATAAATTGTCATAAGTTCATACTTTTTCATTTTGTATGATCTCCTTACGGCCATAAAATGGGAACCGCATGCGCAGTTCCAAGGGGTATGCTATATTATCAAATCGCAAAAAAGAAGTCAAGGTGGCGGTTGATTTGCGGCAGGGATTGGAGGGGCGGCGAAGCCGTTGCGGAAGCAATGGAGGGGGTCGGGCCCCCGGAACCCCGGAAAGCCCAGAAAAAATGCAAAGGTGTTCTTTTTATGCCTGCCTGTAAACAAAAGAAAGCGCCGCAATATTAAAAAATACTGAAAAAATGACAGGCAATTGATGTTTGGGGCATAATGGCTTGACGGAATTCCAAGTTGAACATATAATTAAAGAATGAAACAGACTGGAAAATTCAAAAAGCTTTTTTTACTGGCAGTTTTGGCAGCCTCATTTATATCTGTATTTGCAGCTTCAAAGAACAATGACCTTGCAGCACTAGCAAAGGACGGTTCCAAGGCAGAGATTGAGAAGGCTATAGCCAGGACACCGACCCTGCCGGAAATGACATTCGGTTCAAACAAAGAAACCTTTATCATGCTCGCGCTCAAGAACGACCGCGACATTTCAATCATAAAGACTCTGCTAAAAAAGGGTGCAATGCTGAACACCAAGGCTAAGGACAAGAGGACTCCCATTATGTATGCGGCCCAGTACTCGTCCAGCCCGGAAGTTGTAGAAACAATAATCACCTACAATTCCTCTACAATTTCAAGCAGGAAGCAGCGGGTTACCAGGAAGGACAAGAGCGGAAAGACTGCCTTTGACTATGCCAAGCTGAATTCTGCGAGTGGAATTACTGAGATTCTCCAGAAATACGCGCCAGAATATGCACTTTCAAGCGGCGGTGAGGAAGCCAGGATTTCGCTTGAAAAATATTACACGGGACTTGCGGAAAAGGGAAGCGAAAAGGAAATAAGGGAAGCCTTCTACACATACCCTGCCCTTGCCCGCACACGCTTTGGGGAAAACAAGGAAACGTTCCTTATGCTGCTTTTGAAGAACGACCGTGAATGGAGCGAAGTTGGCCGAGCCGTATACGAGGGCTGCTCAATCGACGCGACTGCAGAAGACGGAAGGACTCCGGCAATGTACTGTGCCCAGTACGGAACCAAGCCTGAGCTTTTCTCAAGGCTTATAAAAGACGGAACCATATTCAATGCGGGTACGCAAAGTCGTGTTTCTGCTCTGGACAAAAATGGAAAGTCTGTTTACGATTATGCGCTTGAAAATTCAAACCCGGAAATGATAAGTGCGGTTGACAGGTTCAAGCCGCAGGTGCGCGCCACAGGAAATGCTGGCAAGGGCAAGCAGCCTGTCATCGAGGAAGAGCCGCCTGCAATAGTTGTTGCTGAGCCGGAAGACCCGGGCTATGCTGAAACGAAGGAACCGATAAAGACTGCGGATGACTATTCCCCCAAGAGTCTTTATGACTATGCGGAAGACGAAATGCCTTACGGAAGCGATGAATACGATGCTTCGGGCTTAGCTTCCGCCAACATTGACCTTGCTGACGAGCACGGCATTACCAAGCTGATGAGGGCTGCAAAAGCAGGAAACTACAGCGAGATGCAGAGGCTTATAAAGGCCGGTGCAAACGTTAAGAAGCGTGACAACGACGGGTGGAGTGCACTTATGTACGCAGTCCGCTACCAGAACAACATGAAGTGTATTCAGCTTCTTGTGGACAACGGAGCCCCTGTGCGCATCCGCAACAAGTACAACACGACTCCCCTTCTTTTGGCGGCAGAATATTCTGAAAATCCGCAGGTTCTGGACTACATGCTCAGGGACCGCTCTGCGACGGAAAATGAAGTCTTTAACGCCTTCATACTTGCCATAACTTCTACGGCAGGCTCTGCCAGCGTAAAAGAAGAAAAACTCAGGCTCTTTATTGACATGGGCATCCCGATAAACAGAATCTGGAACGGAAAAACGCCGCTCATCTACGCATGCCAGTACTGCACTTCAACTTCAACGCTGAAGGTGCTTCTTGACGGCGGTGCAAAGACTCTGGTAAGGGATTCTGACGGAAAGACGGCCTTTGACTATGCTGAATCCAATGCCCACCTGTCCCACGATGACATATTCTGGTCTCTTAACAAGTAGGACCTGCTGATGCGCATTACCGGCGGAATACTAAAAGGAAGACATACTCAGGTGCCGGACGGAAAAATGGCAATAAGGCCGGCTATGGACAAGATGCGGGAGTCCGTGTTCAACATACTGGGCACGAAGCTTGCGGGAAAGTCCTTCCTTGACCTCTTTAGCGGCTCTGGTACCATTGCACTGGAGGCTGTTTCTCACGGAGCAGCGGAAGTTTCGCTCTGCGAGATGGATAAATCTAAGGCAAAGATTGTAATATCAAACGTTGCCATGGCAGAAGAAGCTGGTGTCCGCATTGACTGCCACTTTATGGCGGTGGAGCTTTTCCTTAAAAGGTGCAAGAAAAGCTACGACTACATCTTTTTGGATCCGCCCTTCCCCTACAAATTCCGCCGGGAACTTATAGAAACAATAAGTTCAAGGAATTTGCTGAATGAAGGTGGGACTGCGATAATCCATTATCCACATGAAGACCCGCTTCCGGAAGAGATTGGGGAACTTTCCAGGGCCGATCACAGGGTCTACGGCCGCTCAAATGTTGATTTTTTTAGAAAAATTAATAATAAATCAACAATAGAAACTTGACAAATAAAAATAACAGGGTAAAATTAACTTAGCACTGTTGTAGGGATATTTAATGACAGATGATTTAAAAAAACAAATCGAAAGCAAGCAAGGCTCTCAAGGATTCATAAAGGTCACTGACAATCCTGTGCAAGACCTGAATGACCAGCAAAAAGTCGCCTTAAACCGCAAGGCAAACGCCCTGTTCAACGAAGGCCGGATTGACATGGCGGAAAGAATATTCATTACAACCGGATATTCAGACGGGCTTACGCGTGTTGGAGATGCTTATGCCAAAAAAAATGAGTGGCTAAAGGCGCTTAGAATGTATCTGTTGGCTCACAACAAAAGAAAGTCCGGTCCGCTGATAGAAAAAATGTCAGGTTTGGTTTCGATGATGCTGAAAGACGAGGAGTAAAAAGTTATGGATGTAAAAAAGATGAATATGGAAGTACCCGATTTTGATGACGGCTCAACAGACCCTTCCCTTATCATTCCTGAAGATGGAATCTCAAAGGAAATAAGCGA
This sequence comes from Treponema sp. UBA6988, assembly GCA_002448445.1. GTDB lineage: Bacteria > Spirochaetota > Spirochaetia > Treponematales > Treponemataceae > Treponema_D. Next base: position 6,772 of record DJYC01000011.1, on the reverse strand, counting down.
ATTGTCAAAAAAGGGATATTCCTTCCTAAAAGAGAATAAAATCAATTATGCAATAGATTCGTTCAAGGAAATACTTAATATAGAAGACAACAACAATTATGCCCTTGTAGGACTTGGTGACTGCGAGAGAAAGCGTGGAAACTTCAAGGAAGCAGTTGATTTCTATTCAAAGTGCCTTTCCTACCATCCCGGAAACAACTATGCCCTTTTTGGCCTTGCTGACTGCTACAAAGCCCTTAACCAGTTCCTTAAGGCTATAGACATCTGGGAGCAGTATCTTGTTCACGATGACCGCAACATTACCGTCCTGACCCGTGTTGCAGATGCTTACCGCAAAATTCATGACTTCAAGAAGTCAAAGCAGCTCTACCTGCAGGTTCTTGACATGGAAGAGAACAATGCCTATGCGCTTATAGGACTTGGACACCTGCACTACGACTTTAAGGAATACAAGGATGCCCTCTACTACTGGACAAAGATGCTGGAGGTGAACCCCCAGAACGTGGACATCCGCGTCCTTACTTCTATTGGAAACTGCCACCGCAAGCTAAAGACCTTTGACCAGGGACTTACATATTTTGAGCGTGCCCTGGAAATGGATCCAAAGAATTTCTATGCCCTTTTTGGCCTTGCTGACTGCTACCGCGGACTTAACCAGCAGTTCAGATCCATTGAATACTGGAACAAGATTCTGGAGATGGACGCAAACAACAAGGTAATCCTTACCCGCGCAGGCGATGCCTACAGGAATACCGGTGACTACAAGACTGCAACCGAATACTACAACCGTGCCATGGACATTGACTTTGACATTTATGCGGCACTTGGTCTTGCCCTTATCTGCAAGGGAGAAGGAAAATACGAAGAGGCAGTGGAACGTCTTTCCAGCCTTATCCGCAACGACGAAAAGAATTACAGGCTCTACATAGACCTTGCCGACTGCTATGTTAAGATGAACCAAAAGCAGAAAGCTATAGACGTGCTCACCTCTTTCCAGAAATACGGAATAAGAAGCCAGGCTGTAAACGAAATGCTGGACAAGCTTGAAGGCAACCATTTCTAATACAAAATGGCCGGAAAAATTGCCGTTTGCGGTTTGAATCCGCAGGAAATTTGCGAAAATTTAGCTATCTCTCCATCTTTTAGGGGCAAACAGATTTTTGGCTGGATTGCAAAAGGTGTATCCTCTTTTGAAGAGATGAAGAACCTGGACAAAGCCACTATTGCATTGCTAAACGAAAAAGCTGTCCTTCGTTCGTCAAAAGTTGGGAAAGTCTTGCGAGATTCAGACGGAACCATAAAGCTTCAAATTATACTGGAAGATTCACGCGCCGTAGAAACCGTCCTGCTAACGGACAGGGAAGGAAGAAAAACTGCATGCGTAAGCTGCCAGGCCGGATGTGCAATGGGCTGTCTTTTTTGCAAGACGGGAACCCTTGGGCTTGGCAGGAACCTTACCGCGGCAGAAATCGTAGAGGAATTCTTTTTTCTTGAAAAAGAAGCCGGAAAACTGGACAACATAGTCTTTATGGGTATGGGTGAACCTTTACAAAACCTTAAATCAATACAAAAGGCGGTTGAAATTCTTACAGACCCGAATGGCCGTGCCCTAAGTTCCAGAAGAATCACCTTGAGCACATGCGGACTTGTAAAAGGTATCCGTGAGCTAGCAGATTCTGGCTCTAAAATAAGGCTTGCCATATCCCTTACAACTGCCGACAGCAAACTTAGGGAAGAACTTATGCCTGTTGCAAAGGGCAATCCCCTTCTGGACCTAAAAGAAGCAATTTCCTACTATATAAAAAAGACAGGCAAGCGCGTAACTTTGGAGGCAGCCCTGCTTTCCGGTGTTAACACAGGCCGTGAAAGTGCCCAGCAGATGATTGAGTTTGCATCAGGGCTTGACGTTTACATAAACCTTATCCCCTGGAACCCGGTTGAAGGACTTGACTTTACTACTCCTACAAACAGTGAATGCTATAAATTCAAGGAAATGCTTGAAAACGCACATATTAATGTAAATTTAAGAATTCGTAGGGGCTCTGGAATCAACGGAGCATGCGGTCAGCTGGGAAATTCACTGGCAAATTAGCAAAATTTGTAACCCTTTTGAAATTATTCCATTTTTCATATTGCATATTTTACCTCTACCCATTATAATAAAAAAACAAGTAGGAGTTAGCCATGCAGAAGAAGATATATGTTGTCGGAATGGATGATGATGCAGCAGCCGGAAAAGTTGACGCAGCGGTAAAAGCCGTTGCAGGTGTTACAAATGTAGTTTCCAGCGCAATGAAATGCCAGGTTTGCGTAGACTTTGACGAAGCTACAGCTGGTATTGAGGATGCAATCAACGCTGCCATCGGTTCTGTTGGCGTAACGGTTGTAGGTTAAATAATTTAAGACTAAATAAATATGAAAATTACAATATTAGATGGACACGCACTCAACCCGGGCGACCTTTCCTGGAAGCCATTGGAAGAATTTGGCGAGCTTAAGGTTTACGACCGCACTCCAAGTGAACTTGTAATTGAACGCATTGCGGACAGTGACGCCATTTTGCTTAATAAAATCAACATAACTGAAAGCGTCCTTGCTGCCTGCCCTTCACTGCGCTACATCGGTGTTCAGGCTACTGGCTACAATGTAATAGACATGGAAGCCTGCCGCCGCCACGGAGTTACGGTAACAAATGTGCCCTCTTATTCCACTGCGGGTGTTGCCCAGCTTACATTTGCATTCATCACGGAATTTGCATGCCACACAAAAATGCACTCAGACAGCGTTATGGCCGGAGACTGGTGCAAGGCTCCAAACTTTTGCTACTGGAAGGCCCCGCTTACAGAACTTGAAGGCAAGACATTAGGCATTTTTGGCTACGGGCACATAGGAAGCCGCGTAGCTTCAATTGGAAAGGCCTTTGGAATGAAGGTAATTGCATGCACAAGGACCCCAAAGGCAGAGATAGAGCATCCTGTAGACTTTGAGACCCTCCTTAAGGAATCCGATTTTCTTTCGCTCCACGCACCTCTTACGGAAAAAACAAAGGGTATAATCAACAAGGAAACCATTGCCTTAATGAAGCCCACAGCCTACTTAATAAATACGGCAAGAGGTGGCTTTGTAAACGAAGCGGACATGCGAAAAGCCCTGGATTCCGGAAGAATTGCTGGATATGCCGCAGACACGGTTAGCGAAGAGCCCATGGCAAAGGACAATCCCCTTCTTGGCGCAAAGAACTGCCTTATAACTCCCCACATCGCCTGGGCAGCTACAGAAACAAGGCAGAGGCTTCTTAACATAGTCATAGAAAACCTGCGCTGTTTTATAGAAGGAAAACCCCAGAACGTGGTAAGCTGATTCACATGGATTTTTTCTCCGACCACTTGAAATATTTAACAATACTGAATATACTTTAGTAAAAGTAAAATTCAATCAGAGGTATGAATATGGGAAAGACAATAGCTCAGAAAATTTTTGAAGCCCATTTGGTTGACAAGCCTTTTGAAGGCACCAACATCTTAAAGCTTGACAGGGTTTTCTGCCATGAAATTACAACACCCATCGCAATCAACGACCTTATTGAGCGCGGCAAGGACCGTGTTTTTGACCCGACAAAAATCAAGGCGGTAATTGACCATGTAACACCCGCAAAGGATTCAAAGTGCGCAATGCAGGAAAAAATCCTCCGCGACTGGGCTGGCCGCAACAATATCAAGGACTTTTTTGACATTGGCGCTAACGGCGTATGCCACGCAATCTTCCCGGAAAAAGGATATGTCCGCCCCGGTTACACAGTAATCATGGGAGACAGCCACACTTGCACACACGGAGCATTCGGTGCTTTTGCGGCAGGCGTTGGAACTACAGACCTTGAAGTTGGAATCTTAAAGGGAGTATGCTCTTTCCGCGAGCCAAAGGCACTCAAGTTCGTCTTGAACGGAACATTAAAGCCTGGCGTATATGCAAAGGACGTAATTCTTTTCCTTATCGGAGAGATTGGCGTAAACGGAGCAACAAACTGCGTTGCTGAATTTACAGGCCCAGTAGTAGACAAATTCAGCATGGAAGAAAGGATGACAATCTGCAACATGGCGGTTGAAGCCGGTGCCACAAGCGGCATTTGCTTCCCGGACATGACGACTGTTGAATACCTGTGGCCATTCATCAAGGATGAATTCGCTTCAAAGGAAGAGGCTCTCAAGGAATACAGCAAGTGGGTTGACGACGAAGATGCAACTTACGAAAAAGTCTACACCTTTGACCTTTCCAACCTGGAACCTGTCTGCACAATCAACTACAAGCCAGACCAGATTAAGAAAGTTTCCGAAATGAAGGGAACAAAGGTTGACCAGGTTTACATTGGAAGCTGCACAAACGGACGCCTGAGCGACTTGCGCGTTGCAGCACAAATCCTTAAGGGACACCACCTTGCGGCAGGCGTAAGGGGCATCGTTTCCCCCGCTACACCAAAAATCTACAAGGATGCTATGGACGAAGGCCTTTTGGGCATCTTTATGGACGCTGGCTTCTGCGTAACAAACCCAACCTGCGGTGCTTGTCTTGGCATGAGCAACGGCGTACTTGCAGAGGGCGAAGTTTGCGCTTCCACAACAAACCGCAACTTTAACGGACGCATGGGAAAAGGCGGTATGGTTCACTTGATGAGCCCTGCAACGGCAGCAGCAACTGCAATAGCAGGAACAATCACAAATTCCGAGCTTTACAAGGGCTAAGGAAGAGCCAAAGAAGGATTGCATCTTTCCAGGGTGCACTTCTTCCGAGTGTAACATAACAATAATTTCTAATGACAAGAGGCAAATCTTGCATTAGAATAGAAATGGGCGGAGGTTTTTTCTTCCGCAAAAAAAAACAGAAGAAATCAAGAGGAAAGCAATGAAACAGTTTGGCGGAGACGTTCTCTTTTTGGACCGTTCGGACATCAACACTGATGAAATCATTCCGGCAAAGTATCTTACGGAAAACACCAAGCAGGCGCTTCAGCCGTACCTGTTGGAAGACTTAAAGCTAGACGGCTTTAATCCAAAGCGTGACGTTGCAGGCAAAAAAGTTATCATTACACGTGAAAACTTTGGCTGCGGTTCAAGCCGTGAGCATGCCCCGTGGGCACTTGAAGTGAACGGAATTTACTGCGTAATAGCGGTGAACTTTGCGCGCATCTTCAGGCAGAACATGTACAACTGCGGACTCCTTGCGCTTGACATGAGCAAAAAGGACATAGACGACATGTTCCGTACTTTTGCAGACAAAGACTGCCAGTGCAAGATTGAACAGAAAGAAGACGGTACGTGGAAGGTAAAGCTCATTGCCGGTTCCCTGAGCAAAAGCTACCCCTTCAAGCTGGAAGGCTTTGAAAAGGCCCTCATAGAAAACGAAGGCTGGATTGGCTACGCAGACAAGAAGTACTAATTAATCAAAACAGTGCAATCAGGCAGGATTACCGCAAACGGTTTTCCTGCTTTTTTTTATTTGTGCCTATAATGCCCTCCCCACCTCCACTACTACGCACACACGCACCTCTAAACACATGAAGCTTTGCACTGCAAAAACAACAAAAAAACCGCCCCGGTAAAAACCAAGGCGGCTTTGCTTTAGTGCATGGCGTTGGATTGCCAGCTTAGTTCATGCAGATTAGTGCTAGCAACACTTAGTGTTGTACCTTGTCGTAACCAACTGCACCTGTAAGCGGATTCTTGAGCCAAGGAGCGTCAATCTTTTCGCAGATGTTGAGCTCTTCGTCAAGGTCTTCAGGGTTCTTTACAAAGAACTTGCAACGGGTAATATCCGGCTTGAAGTTTACAGTTTCTCCAAGTTTGAATGATTCCTTTGCTGAAGCCTGAACACGAGCAACAATGCTCTGATCCTTTGACTGCAAGAACAAGTGTGTTTCTGCACCGAGAGGTTCCTTGTTAACTACCTTCATCTGCATGTTGTTTTCTGCAGCTGGTGTTGCCTGATAAGTAAGGTCTTCTGGGCGGATACCGAAGTATACCTGCTTTCCGACGTAATTCTTAAGGGCTGCCTGCTGCTCTTCAGTTGGGGTAAGCTCAAAAGTTCCCTCGTCAGCAACAATCTTGTCACCAACTTTCTTGATTGTTACAGTCATAAAGTTCATTGGCGGTGAACCGATGAATCCTGCAACAAATTTGTTGATCGGGTGGTTGTACAAGTAGAGAGGTTCACCAATCTGCTGTACGTGACCGTCTTTCATTACAACAATCTTTGTACCCATCGTCATAGCTTCGATCTGGTCGTGGGTAACATAAATCATTGTAGCCTGAAGTCTCTGGTGCAAGGCAGAGATTTCACCACGCATTGTAACGCGGAGTTTTGCGTCCAAGTTGGACAGCGGTTCGTCGAACAAGAATACTTTGGGGTTGCGTACGATTGCGCGACCTACTGCAACACGCTGGCGCTGACCACCGGAAAGAGCCTTTGGTTTGCGGTCCAAGTAAATGGACAAACCAAGAATCTTTGCAGCCTCTTCTACGCGGCGCTGGATTTCTGCCTTATCCATTTTGCGGATTTTAAGACCGAAAGCCATGTTGTCGTAGACGGACATGTGCGGATACAAAGCATAATTCTGGAATACCATAGCGATATTTCTGTCTTTTGGCGGAACATCGTTCATCAACTCGCCGTCGATGTAGAGCTCGCCTTCGGAAATATCTTCCAAACCTGCTACCATACGGAGAGTCGTTGACTTTCCGCAGCCGGAAGGACCTACGAATACGCAGAATTCCTTGTCCTC
>DJYC01000010.1 GCA_002448445.1 Treponema sp. UBA6988 | reverse complement strand
ATTCACCAGCCGTCCAGCGGAATGAAGGGTGTGGCAACTGACATTGAAATTCACGCGGCAGAAATTGCAAAGACAAAGCAACGCATAAATGAAATCATTGCCAATGAAACTGGAACTGCCCTTGACAAGGTGATTAAGGATACAGACAGAGACTATTGGCTCAGTGCAGAGGAAGCCGTCAGCTATGGCCTTATAAGCAAGACTGTTCAGAAGCGTTCTGATATTCCGGAGTTTGCCCTTCAACACGAAAAATAAAAATGACCTTCGAATTGACCGAATTGCTGACAGACGAAATCCTCTTTGCAATGGAAGACCAGAATTCAGTTCTGATGATGGATGCCAAGGAAGGTCTTTTGGTTCTTGAGGATGATGTTGGCGGTGAGGCAGACAGGTATTATGAGCTGCCTGAGTGGTCAAGTGAAGACGGTTATAATCTTATGGAAGAATTTACCAACAACCTCTATGCTCCCAGGGTTCATGATGAACTAAAGAGGGTATTGGTTAGCGGAAGGGGGGTGTTCAGAAATTTTAAGAACGTATTAAAAAATTACCCAGAGACTGAAAAAAAGTGGCATTTGTTTAAGGATGCCAAGATGAGGGAGCGTGTTTGTGAGTGGTACAACGAACTGCGCGAGTCATGGGGCTTAGAAAAACTCTTTTTGACTGATGATTCAGTGGAAAGTACGGAAGAGCTTGTTCTAAATGATTTTGAGTTCCAAGAATTTAATTTGGCACGAGATGCCAATGAAATTGAAATAGGAACTGAAAATGCGGTGCAGGAACTAAAAACTCAGTTTTCAGAAGATTTGGGAAGTGCAATAGCATGTATGTGGAAACAACTTTCTTCCTATTCAACGACCACTTCTAAGTCTGGGTTTGTATGCCGTTCTCTCGCTGGAGAGTTCGCAGGCTGCATTTTATTAGATTTTTGCCCGCAAGAAACAAAGAAAGCGGTTGTTATTACCGATTTTTTTGTTGTTCAGGAATACCGCGGGCTTGGAATTGGTGAACAATTACTGGCTAAGGCCTTGAGCTTTTGCAAAAAGCGCGGAATCCGCCATATTATTATTTGTAATACTTTTATACCGCAGTTCATGGAGAGCCTTCTTTTTCAAAAAGGATTTTTTAAGATAGGTTCGGGATATGCGGTGGATTTAAATGAGGAGTAAGATCATGGCTTACAATCGTGAATCAAATTTTATTGTAAACGAAAATCAGATTGCATCTTTTTTGAGTGATGCTTTAAAGAACGTAGAGGAATCTACGGAAAGTGAAATTCAGATTCTTAACCAGGTAAAAAAGCTGTTTAAGAAAAACGTTGGTTTTTCCCGCAGGAATTATGTAGCTGCCTTGCTTGTAAAACAGGCTTTGTCTAATTCCCGCTCCCGCTTTGGCCGCAATGACGGAAAGCTTTCCAGGGGTGAAGACCGCTTTGGAAGGGATAGCCGCTTTAAGAATGACAGGGCAGAAAGAAATTCCCGCCCTTCAAGAAATGACCGCGATTCAAGAAAAAATGAAGGCTTTGAAGAGGCAGCTCCAGAAAGGGAAAAGGCTCCCCGCGTTCAGATAGACCCGGCTCTTGCAGGAACAGTATTCATTGGAATTGGCCGCAACCGCCACGTATTCCCCCGCGACCTGGTTGGCCTTTTGATTAGCGCAGCCGGTTTGGAAAGGGAAAGAATCGGCGACATCCGCGTCCTTGCAAACTATTCATTCATTCAGCTTTACAAGGAAGACTGCGAAAAGGTAATTGAAAAGCTCAACGGCTATGACTACCGCGGAAGAAAGCTTGTAGTAAACCTTTCACGCCAGAAGGGAGAAGAAGAAATGGCTTCCGACCAGTCAGAAGCAAATTTTGCATCTGCAAAGGAAATGCCGGCAGACGACACAATCCCGTCCGATGTAAGCAACGAAGGCCATTCAACATTCAGCAGCGAAAGCTCAGAGGCCGCAAAGATTGCAAGCGCACAGAGCGAATTTGCCGCAAAGCAGACTTTTGACTACGCTCAGCAGGAACCAGTCCGTTCCTTCTCCGAAAGCAAAATTGAAGAGACAAAGCAGTTTTCAGAGACAACTGATGACGGCCAGGTAAAGTCTCACTTTGGTTCAGGCGCAGCATATTGATTTACTCACTCAGAACCGGCCCGCTTGGAGTAAACACATACATTGTGGAACTTTGCGCAAGCGGTGCCAAAACTGCAAAACAGACAGGCGGCGGTTATGCTTTTATAGTTGACCCCGCTGCCTGTGCATTTTGCGGCGACCAAGACGCAATCACAGATTTTTTACGCAAGCAAAACCTAACCCCGGTGGCAATAGTCCTTACCCACGGACACTTTGACCATGTTGCGGGCCTAAAGCACCTTCGTGACTGCTACCCAGAAATTCCCATATTGATTCACAAGGAAGACAGCAAATTCATTGGGGCTGAAGGCGGAACTTTGCAGGGACAGAGCCTTATGGAAATGGGCTTTGACGATTTTATCCCTTCTTTTACAGGTTTGCCGCAAGCTACTGCCTTTTTGGAAGATGGAAAAAACTTGCGCGATTGTGCAGGCGTCGCAGGCAAGGCACAGTCTTTTGAAGGAATGCAAGACTGGCTTGTAATTCACACACCAGGGCACACCCCGGGAAGCGTCTGCCTTTACAATAGTTTGCAAAAAGTGCTTCTTAGCGGCGACACGATTTTTTACCGCTCTTGGGGGCGTACCGACCTCCCCTTTGGCAGCGAGGCGCAAATACAAGAAAGCCTTCGCCATATCTATTCAACTCTGCCTTCCGACACAAAAGTTTATCCCGGCCACGAGTTCAACGGCTTTCAAATCAGCGAGAATATAGGTTAGACTCTTTTTTTTCTCTTTTTTTGCGGCGCTTTTTTTTGTTTTCGAGTTAGTTGCAAAAAGAACACCTTGTCATTTTTTCCTTTTGTATAACAAGCAGCGCCATGGAGGGTTCGTCAAATCTTTGCGGAAAAACTTGGCAAGTTCTTGTAAGAGAACTTGTAGGAAAAAATGCCAAGGAGGGCATTTTTTCTGGGCTTTACGCACTTCTCCGTCTTGCGCGGCTCATCCCGCCCTTCGGCCGGGACTAAAGGTGCTCCAATCCCTGCCGCGCCTGGTGGGTGCTTTTGGTGTGTAGCCATCTGTTGTTTTGTGCGTTCATAGGGTGGGCATAGCACACAAATGTAAAAAAAAATCAATTTTCTTTATCATTTCAGATGATAGGATGGCCAACCATTGTGTTCCATAACACCGTCATACACCCAATAGTTAGAATCAATAATCTCTGTTACATATGAAGGCGTTGCAAAGTTATCAAAAATAAACATTGCTTGACTACGTTTATAAGAGCCCATAAGAAAATAACAACGACTATAATTATCTATTATTGCTACGAAGTAACCTGAAGAAAGATGCGTCAACAATATATCATATGAGCCGACTCTTTTGCTGCGGATTACGTCCTCCCCAAACACGCTCCCCACAAGAACCATCAATGCCCAAAGGATTACAATTTTCTTAAGTTTCTGTTTCATTCCGTTCCTCCGTTAGAAATTTAAAATAAAAACGAAAACAAGCGTAGCGAAGTTTTCGTTTTTAATGGCTTAGTCAAGCCATTAACCTAAAGTATACTTTAGGTTACAAAAGGCGAAGCAAAATAAATGAGGCCGGATTGGAAGGGCGTTTGGTAAAAAATTGCATCCGTGCAATTTTTTACCATGAGTTTTATGCAAACAAAGGACGCGCCGTCCATGGCGCTGCTTGTTTTACATTTATTTGGGCCCCGCGGAACCCTGGAAAGCCGTAAAAAATGGCTTCCTTGCCATTTTTTACTTACGGGTTTTTAGCAAAACCCGCGGTCTTTTTTGCTAACACATGACGCGCGTCCATGCGCTTGCTTGTTGGACCGGGAAAAAAATGGCAAGAGTTTGCAATTGACCCAAATGGTAGAGCAGTAAAAACTGCCGTCCAGATGAAGAAAATTCAAAAAAGTATATTGACAATAAAAAAATTTGTGGTATTATGAAATTAGTTCCGTGAAAGCGGTTTCATAAAGAGGAGTGCCTTTTGAAAAAGTCGGATCAGGTAACAATTTACGATGTCGCAAAAGAGGCTGGTGTTAGTCCTGCCACTGTTTCACGCGTAATGAACGAGCCTTCTCGTGTTGCCGTGGAAAAAAAAGATGCTGTTTTTGCCGCAATCAAAAAGCTCAATTTTGTTCCCAAGGCGGACGCTGTAATCAATGCAAGGCATACCTATAAAAAAATTGGGGTGGTGGCACCGTTTTTTACGCAGGCATCCTTTATGGAAAGAATGAGGGGCGTTTCTGAGGTGCTTGGCCGCGAGCATTACGAGCTTGTGCTTTATTCAATAGACAAAACCGACGACTTAAAGAACTACATTAATGCCCTTGTTGCCACAAACAGGGTAGACGGGCTTATTTTTTTGTGTGTTCATCTGGAAGAGGATGTTTTGACGGTGCTAAGGTCGGCAAAGTTTCCGGTTTGCTTTGTGGAAGAGGCTGCCAGCGGTTTTGACAACGTTATTGTAAAGAATCTTGAAGGCGGTCAAAAGGCGGCGGAATATCTTTACGGGATTGGCTGCAGGAGGCCCGGCTTTATTGGAGAAAAGTCTTCGCTTTCCTATGCGGTTAGCGCAACGGAGGAGCGTTTCCGCGGATATGAATTTTATTTTGCAAACCAGGGAATCGTCATTCAGGACAAGCACGTTTGGATTGGTGACTTTACGGAAAAAAAGCTTGACGAGGGAATAAGGGACTTTTTGAAGCAGGCGGAGCTTCCCGACTGTGTTTTTTGTTCAAGCGACCTGATTGCGGCTAGGTTCATTGCGCTTGCAAGGGAGAAGGGCCTTGGCATTCCTTCAGAGGTAAAGGTGCTTGGCTTTGATAACATTGACATTGCCCAGTACATAGGACTTAGCTCTGTAAGCCAGAATCTTGATGATTCGGGAAAGATGGCTGCTGAACTGATACTGTCAAAAATCAAGAGTGAGAACCGGACTGTCGCGAATATGGTTCTTCCGCTTGACATTATAGAAAGGGAATCAACAAAGACTGCGGCTGAATAAAAAATGCATGCAAAAATTGGCCGCAGAAAAAGTTGGTTTTTATACTTGCACATTTAAGCAAGATACAGGAGGTTAGTATGAAAAAGTTATTTGGAGCCCTTGCGCTTTCTTTTGCGCTTTTGGCACTCGCAGGATGCTCAAAGAAGGAGCAGGCAGCTTCTGGTGGTGAAGGGGACAAGACCATTCTTGTTCAGGGTGCCTTCCGTGGCGAAGAGCAGGCCCGCTTTGAGGAGATTATAAAAATCTTTAATGAAAAGACAGGATACAATGTTGTTTACGAGGGAAGCCCCGACTTTGAAGTTCAGATTCAGGTTCAGACGGAGGCAGGAACTCCACCGGATGTTGCGGCCCTTCCCCAGCCCGGTACAATGAAGCGTTTTGCGGCGGCGGGTTACTTAAAGCCACTTTCCGACAATGTTGTAAAGGCAATTGATGCAAACTACGCTCCTGTCTGGAAGGAACTTGGCACGGGTAATGACGGCAAGGTTTACGGCGTTTTCCACCGCGTTAACGCAAAGAGCTTTGTCTGGTACAACAAAAAGGAATGGAGCAAGAGGGGATATTCAGTTCCCAAGACATGGAATGAACTAAAGACGTTGCAGGACAAGATGGTTTCTGACGGTATCGTTCCCTGGTCAGTTGGTTTTGAAAGCGGTGCCGCTACAGGCTGGGCTGGAACAGACTGGCTTGAAGACTTGATGCTGCGTACTGCAGGCCCTGATGTTTACGACAAGTGGGTTAGCCACGAAATTGCTTTTGATGACCCTGCTGTTGTAAAGGCCCTTAAAATGTGCGGCGACATTTGGCTTAACCCCAAGTATGTTTACGGCGGCCCTGCAAACATCGTAACACTTAGCTACGGAGACAGCGTAAAGCCTATCTTTGAAAATCCACCAGCTGCAATGATGAACCGCCAGGGCAACTTTATTACAGGCTTTATGCAGGAAGAAGTTCAGGCGGACTTGGAAAACAACGTTGGCGTATTTGCCCTTCCTTCTGTTGATGAAAAATGGGGAACTCCTGTTCTTGGCGGTGGCGACCAGTTTGTTGCCTTTACGGACAAGAAGGGTGTTGAAGAGTTCATGATTTTCCTTACTACTTGGGAAGCATGTGCTCCTTGGGCAAAGATTGGCGGTGCCCTCTTCCCCCACAAGAATCAGAACTTTGCTGACTATGGAAATTCCCTTGAAAAGGAAATTGCAAAGGTTCTTGTTAATGCAAGCGTCTTCCGCTTTGACGCATCTGACCTTATGCCTACGGAAGTTGGTTCTGGTTCCTTCTGGACCGGCATGGTGAACTATGTTAGCGGTGCAGAAAGTGCAGAGCAGGCCCTTAAGGTTATAGACCAGACTTGGCCGCAGTAAGCGATTTGCAGTAAAAACGGGCGTGTCAAAATGATGCGCCTGTTTTATAAATTAGTTTTAGTTTTACAGACTAAAGGAGGAAAAATGCCTGTAACTGTAAGCCGCTTGTGCGCCAACAACTTGTTAAAAACTTTTTTGACGCTTATTGCAACGCTTGCCATTTCTCTTGGCGGATTCATCTTGCTAAAGGGAAATGTGCTTGCTCAAATTCCTACGACGCTTATTGCCGTTGTATGGGGAGTTTTGAGCGTAATCCTTATTTTTTATTCATTGAACCTTTTGGCCGGGCTTTTTCCTACAAAGGTTTACAATAGAATTGTTCCCTATATTTTTATAGGCCCTGCAGTATTGATAATGGGCTGGTACCTATTTTTGCCAACCATGCGCTCTCTTTACCTTAGCTTTTTGGACAAGGGCGCTTCCAAATTTGTTGGGCTGGACAACTACAAATTTTTGTTTACCGACCGCTCAATGCTGGTTTCTATACGTAACACGCTAATCTGGCTTGTATGCGGAACAGGCTTTAGCGTTGTGTTTGGGCTTGTGGCTGCAATCCTTGCGGAAAGGTCTGCAATAGAAAAGACTGCAAAGACCTTTATCTTTTTGCCCATGTCCATTTCGCTTGTGGGTGCAGGCGTCATCTTTAAATTCATGTACTCGGCAAAATTTGGCGGTGCTGAACAGACAGGTCTTTTGAATGCAGTGGTGGTTGCTTTTGGTGGAGAGCCAAAGAACTGGCTTGGCAACGCTCCTTGGAACAATCTTTTTCTGATTGCCATTTTCGTATGGCTTCAGACAGGGTTTGCACTTGTAGTTCTTTCTGCCGCCCTTAAGGCTGTCCCCGAAGATATGATAGAGGCTGCGCGAATTGACGGTGCCGGGGAATTTAGAATCCTTATGCAGATTGTAATTCCAAACATCAGGGCTTCTCTAATAAGCGTTTCCACCACGATTCTTCTTGCTGCCCTAAAGTGCTTTGACATAGTTTATTCTATGACCAACGGCCTTTTTGGAACGGAGGTTCTTGCTTCCCAGCAGTACAAGCAGATGTTCACCTTCCACAATTACGGACGTGGTTCAGCAATAGCAATATTAATACTGATTGGCGTAAGCCCGGTCATCTATTACAACCTTAAGGAATTCAAAAACAGGGAGGCATTCAAATGAAAGCAAAATCTTTGGAAAAAAAATCTTGTTCCCCTGCAAGGATAATCATAACCTTTGTGCTGATTGCAATTTGCATTCTTTGGACCGTACCCACGCTTGGAATTTTCATCACTTCATTCAGAACTGCCGATGCAACAAATTCAACGGGCTGGTGGAAGGCTTTTGCAGACTTTAAGTCTTTTACTCTGGACAACTACAACCAGGTTCTTTTTGGACAGCGCTACAGTGTTGGCTCTGCTACGGGAACAAAGGCTGTGCGCGGTGCAACTATGGCGAGCGCATTTTTGTCTTCCGTTACCGTAACCATTCCGTCTGTAATCATCCCGATTTTTATTGCGGCGGCTGCGGCATACGGTTTTGCCTGGCTTAGCTTCAAGGGAAGAAAGATTCTGTTTGCAATAATCATAGCCCTTCTTGTTGTTCCCCTTCAGATTTCCCTCATTCCCATTCTGCGCGACTACCAGAAGGTTGGCCTTAACGGAAGCTACCTTGGCATTTGGCTTGCCCACTGCGGATTTGGACTTCCGCTTGCAACCTACATGATGTACAATTACATCTCGTCTTTGCCGCGTTCAATCCTTGAGTCTGCTTTTATTGACGGAGCAAGCCATTTTACAACATTCGTGCACCTGATTCTTCCGCTTAGCGTTCCTGCAATTGCTTCCTTTGCAATCTTCCAGTTCATCTGGGTTTGGAACGACATGCTTGTTTCGCTGGTATTTCTTAGCGGTGCGGGGCAGAAGCTTCAGGTTGTTACGGTTCGCCTGATGAATATGGCCGGTACCAGGGGAACTGACTGGCACTTGCTTACTGCCGGTGCATTTGTTTCCATGGTTCTTCCTTTGGCTGTCTTCTTGGGACTGCAAAAATTCTTTGTGCGCGGACTTTTGGCCGGTTCTGTAAAGGGCTAATTTAGCTAAGTCTTGCTTTTGCTTGAATGGAGGTTTGGGATGTACAAGGAGCAGCTTGTGGACAACATGGCACATTTGACTGGCCTGCTTTACACTCTCTATGGTGACCGCTGGGATTTTTACGACATCTTGGGCCGCCTGCAAAAAATCATGAAGGATGCTTCTGAGCAACGTTCCGCTTCTTATTTGAAGGATGATGACGAAGAGGCCCTTGAGTGTGCAAAAAGAAATGACCGTCCCTGGTATTTAAGGCAGGATTCCGTGGGCATGATGCTTTACGTGGATTTGTTTGCGGGAGATTTGAAAGGCCTTGTTCAGAAAATTCCTTACCTAAAGGATTTGGGAATTAACTACGTTCACCTTATGCCGCTCTTTGACTGCCCCAAGGAAGAGAACGACGGTGGCTATGCAATTTCCTCTTACCGCAAGGTTCAGGATAAGCTTGGCTCTATGGAAGACCTAAAAAAACTTGCTGGGGAATTTCACAAGGAAGGAATTCATCTGGTTTTGGATTTTGTCTTTAACCATACGAGTTCTGAGCATGAATGGGCAAAAAAAGCTTTGTCTGGTGACGGGTTCTATGAAAATTTTTACTACGTCTACCGGGACAAAAAAATCGTGGACAAGTGGAATTCATCTTTGCGGGAAATTTTCCCCCAGGTAAGGCGGGGCTCTTTTACCTATGTTAATGAACTTGGCGGCTGGGTCTGGACAACGTTCAATTCCTACCAGTGGGACTTGAATTATTCAAACCCGGAAGTCTTTCTTGCCATGGTAGAGGAAATGCTTTTTATTGCAAACCTTGGCGTGTCTGTCCTTCGTCTGGATGCGCTTGCATTTGTCTGGAAGGAAGAGGGAACTGCTTGTGAAAATTTGCCAAAGGCACATACCCTAATAAAAGCCTTTGAATGTGTGGCAAAAATTGCGGCTCCTTCACTCCTTTTTAAGAGCGAGGCCATAGTTCATCCCGATCAGGTTGTTCAGTACATTGGTAAGGATGAATGTATTCTTTCCTACAATCCGCTTCAGATGGCGCTTTTTTGGAACAGCATTGCAACACGCGACACAAGGCTCTTGAACTTAAGCCTTGAAAAAAGGTGGAGTATTCCCCAGGGCTGCGCATGGGTAAACTACATAAGGTGCCATGACGACATAGGCTGGACTTTTTCTGATGAGGATGCAGCATCTATTGGAATCAATGGCTACGACCACCGCCTCTTCCTGAACAAATTTTTTACCGCCCGCTTTGAGGGAAGCTTTGCAAATGGGGAAGCCTTTCAGCTTAATCCTCAGACTGGTGACTGCCGCATCTGCGGAACAATGGCATCTCTTTCGGGGCTTGAGCAGGCTATTTCTTTGGGGAATGAACTCTACAAAAAAATGGCCCTTGAAAGAATGAAGATGATGTACGCAACGCTTTTTGCCCTGCCCGGTATTCCTCTTTTGTATGCAGGTGACGAGCGTGCTGTTCTGAATGACTACAGCTACAGGGAATGCGCTTACAAGTCCTCTGATTCAAGATGGGTTCACAGGATAAAGACGGATTGGGAGCGGAAAGGTGAATGCCCTGAACAAAAAACATTTGCCTCTTTTGTAAAGATGCTGATAGGCCTCCGCGCAAAGGAAGAAATGCTGGGCGGAAGCCAAGTCTTTTTTTATCCTATGCAGGACAAGCGGGTCTTTGCATTCAGAAGGAATACAATTCACGTGGTTGCAAACTTTAGCGAAAGCAATGCTTCTTTTAAGATAGACGCATGGTCTGAAAATTCAACTGACCTGCTTAGCGGAAAAAAATACAACAATCATCTTGCGCAAGATTTGGGGCCTTACGAAGTGCGCTGGCTTAAGGAAAATATATGAAATTTTCAACAGAAAAATTTGGCGGAAACGAAACACAAAGAAACGAAACTCTTTTTACACTTGGAAACGGAAACCTTGGATTCCGCGGAGACACGGAAGAAAAAGCCGGAACTTTCCACAAGGGAACTTACATAAATGGATTTTACGAGAGCGAATCAATTTTGTACGGGGAGAGTGCTTACGGTTATGCAAAGAACCACGAGACAATTGTTAACCTTCCTGATCCAAAACGCATAGAGCTTACACTTGATTCCATTCCCTTTAATTTGGAAGACCCAGGCAAGATAAAAAAATACTTGCTTACGCTGGACACGCAAAAGGGAAGCCTTGAACGCATAACTGAATGGAACGACGGCTCGCGGTCAATTTTCCTTAGAAGCGAGAGGCTTGTTTCTTTTACCCATGAAGACACTGCCGCAATCCGCTACAGCGTAACAAACACTTCTTCCAAAGACGTGCAAATTGGCTTAAAAAGCTTTATTGATGTTGAGGCAAAAAATATTCTTGCAAAGGACGACCCAAGAATAGGTTCCAAATTCCGCCACGAGGTTTTGCAGGTTCTGCAGGAAAATCCACAGGCATTTTTTGCGCGGACTGTGAACTCTTCCCTGTCTCTTGCGGGAACTTGCAGCCACAAATTTTTTCTGGGCAATCAGAGCCTTGATTTTGACGGAGAAAAAAACTTTTGCCTTAAAAGCGGGGAAACTTTTGTCCTTGAAAAATATATTTCTTATGTTTGGCAAAAAGATGGGGATGCTTTGTCCTTAAAGCAAATGTCCTCTGATTCTTGCAAAAAGGCTTTGGAACTTGGCTTTGACAGGCTGCTTGATGAGCAGAAAGATTTTCTTGCGGAATTCTGGAAGGTTGCGCTTGTTCAGATTGAAGGTGACAGGGCAAGCGAAGAGGCTCTTGAATTCAATCTCTTCCACCTGCTCCAGTCTGCTTCTAGGAACGGAAGGGCTTCCATTGCGGCAAAGGGCTTGTCCAGCGAAGGTTACGAGGGGCATTTTTTCTGGGACAGCGAAAGCTATGCCTGTCCTCTTTTTACATACACCTTCCCCCTCGTTGCAAAAAGCCTCTTGGAATACAGGGCACGCATTTTGCCAAAGGCATTGGAAAGGGCAAGTGTGATGAACCTAAAGGGAGCCTTGTTCCCCTGGCGCACAATCAGTGGAGAGGAAACGTCTGCATATTTTCCTGCTGGAACTGCCCAGTACCACATAGACGCAGACATAATTTTTGCCCTTAACAAATACCTAAATGCCCACGAGGATGATCTTGGCTTTGAAAAGAAAGACGTTGAGGAACTTTGCGCACAGACTGCAAGAATGTGGCTAAGCCTTGGCCACTTTAGCAAAAGCAAGGACGGAGCCTTCTGCATAGAAGATGTTACAGGACCTGATGAATACACAGCCATTGTAAACAATAATGCCTTTACAAATTTGATGGCACGCGAAAACTTGGAGATTGCTCTTGAGCGTTCAGGAGACAAGGCCAGCGAAGAAGAAAAAAATGAATGGAAACTTGCTGCAAAAAAAATGTACATTCCCTATGATGATGAGGAGGGCATTATTCCTCAGGATGATTCTTTTATGGATAAGGCCGACTGGGATTTTAAAAACACACCAAAAGAAAATTATCCGCTTTTGCTTCACTATCATCCTCTTGTGATTTACCGCCACAGGGTTTTAAAGCAGCCAGACTTGGTTCTTGCCCAGTTTTTGCTTGGCGGAAGATTTACGCTTGCAGAAAAAATCAGGAACTTTAATTTTTACGAAAAATATACAACCGGGGATTCTTCTCTTTCACACTGCATAATGAGCATAATGGCATCTGTATGCGGCGAGAGGGAAAAGGCTCTTGAATACTTTAACAAGACCGCCCGCATGGACATTGATGATGTGAACGGAAATTCCCGCGACGGAATTCACACTGCATGTATGGCAGGAAGCTGGATGAGTGTGGTTTACGGCTTTGCAGGATTTTCTGACTATGGCGGAAAGTTTTCATTCAATCCTCAGATACCGTCTTCTTGGAAAAAGCTAAAGTTTTCGCTTGCTCTAAAGGGTTCAATTCTTGACGTGACTTTGACACATGATGCTGCCGAATATTCACTTAGAAAAGAAAGTGCGGGGGTAAGCCTAAGACATCGCAATGTTGAATTTACCCTTGGCGCAGGTGAGAAAAAAACTTTTGGTCTTGCACCAAAGCTAAAGGCCCTTCTCTTTGATCTTGACGGCGTAATCACTAATACTGCAGAGCTTCATTACAGGGCATGGAAAGAGCTGGCGGACAGGGAAGGTCTTATCTTTAATCAGGAAATAAGCAAAAAGCTTTTGGGCATTTCCAGAGAGGCCTCTCTTGCTGTTATTCTTGAAGCAAACAAGGTTGTCTGGAGCAAGGAAAAAAAGGAGAAGGCCTGCAACGAAAAAAATGAGCGCTATAAGGAATTGATTTCTTCTCTTGGCAAAGACGACATTCTTCCGGGAATTGAAAATCTTTTAAAAGAAGCATACGATCAAGGAATATCGTGCGCGCTTGCTTCTTCAAGCAAAAATGCCCCTGCTATAATAAAGGCTTTGGGGCTTGAAAAATACTTTGAGAGCAGCCTTGCTAAGCCCTTGGATTTTTCTGCAGGAATAAAGGCTAAGCCCCAGCCGGACATCTTTTTGAATGCTGCGGAAAGTGCCGGTGTCTGGTACACTGACTGTCTTGGAATTGAAGATGCCCGTTCCGGTGTGTGTGCAATAAAGTCTGCCGGAATAAAAGCCTGCGGAATAAAATCAAGCGGAGACGATGTGAGTGCGGCGGATATTATTTTTGATTCCACAAAAGATTTGTCGCTTGAAAAATTAAAGAAGCTTTTTGGCTGAGCGGCTTGTTCAGCAACTTAAAAGAGGATGTGCCATGCAGAAGAAATATGATGTTACCGCTTTGGGAGAAATACTAATCGACTTTACTGCTGCCGGAAAAAATGCCGACGGTAAAAATATCTATGAGGAAAATCCTGGTGGCGCTCCTGCAAACTGTGCCGCCGCAGTTGCAAAGCTTGGAGGGGCTTCTTCATTCATCGGGATGACAGGGGAAGATTCATTTGGCAAAGACCTAAAGGCTGCCCTTGAAAACGTGAATGTGGACACAAGCGGAATGCGTACTACAAAGATGCAGCACACAACTCTTGCCTTTGTTAGCCTTGACCAAAATGGGGAAAGAAATTTTTCCTTTTGCAGAAACCCCGGTGCAGACACATGCCTTTCCCCTTCGGATTTGGACAGGGAAATTTTATCTTCAACAAAGTTTTTGCAGTTGGGCTCCCTTTCTTTGACGGATGAACCTTCTGCTTCTGCACAGATGGAAGCTGTGCGCATTGTTAAGCAAGCGGGTGGTTTTATTTCCTACGATCCAAATTACCGTGAGCGACTTTGGGGCGGAAGAAAAGATGCTCTTGAAAAAATGAAGAGTATGCTGCCCTTTTCGGACATGGTAAAAATTTCCGACGAAGAACTTGCACTTTTCTTTGGGAAAGACATCTCTTATGCAGAAGGGGTTGCCTTGATTCATGAATGTGGGGTGCGGCTTGTCCTTGTTACACTTGGAAGCAGGGGCGTGTATTATTCAGCAAAAGGCACTGATGAAGTTTTTAGCGGTACAATAGCGGTCCCAAGCGTAAATGTTGTGGACACGACTGGCGCTGGAGACTCCTTTACCGGCGGCTTACTCTATGCCCTTACGCGGAGGGAAAATCCCTTTGACTTTAGCAGGGAAGAACTGGAGATGGACGTTAGCTTTGCAAACTGCGTGGCATCCCTTTGCGTAACAAAGCGTGGTGCAATTCCAGCCCTTCCGTCTTTGGATGATGTGTTGAATTTTTCCAAGGAATTCAATATAATTCTACCGCTATGGATTTGATTAAGAAACTTGAAGATTTGACCGGCCGCTTTGCAGAAGTGACCAAAATGGTTGCAGACCCTGAGCTTGTAAAAGACCAGAAGAAATACAAGGACGTGATGCGCGAAAATCAGTACCTTTCCGATTTGATGGTACTTTATGATGAATACAAAAGAATACTCAAGGGCATAGAAGACGATACTCTGATGATTACTAAAGAAGATGACGCAGAGATGAAGGAAATGGCCCGCGAGGAACTTAAGGAACTTGAAGAGCAGCAGCCAAAAATAGAAGAGCAGATAAAGCTAAAGCTTATTCCTCCGGATCCTCTTGATGAAAAGAACATCATTCTGGAAATCCGCAGTGCGGCTGGTGGAGACGAGGCATCGCTTTTTGTCCGCGACCTTTGGGAAATGTACTCCCACCTTGCAGAGCGCAAGGGCTGGAAGACAGAAACAATGGAAGCCCAGGAAACGGAAGTTGGCGGCTTTAACAAAATCGTTACCAACATCAGCGGAAAATTTGTTTACGGAACACTCCGTTGGGAAAGTGGCGTTCACCGTGTTCAGCGTGTTCCTGCAACTGAATCCCAGGGACGCTTGCAAACTTCTACTGCAACGGTGGCGGTTCTTCCCGAAGCAGACGAAACTGAAATTGTAATAAAGCCGGAAGACGTGCGTGTTGACGTAATGCGTGCAGGCGGACCAGGTGGCCAGTGTGTTAACACAACAGACTCTGCCGTTCGTCTTACCCACATTCCGACGGGACTTGTGGTAATTCAGCAGGATGAAAAGAGCCAGCACAAGAACAAGGCCAAGGCATTCCAGATTTTGCGTGCAAGGCTTTTTGACCTTGAAGAAAGCAAGAAACAGGCCGAGCGTTCTGCTTCCAGAAAGACTATGGTTGGTTCCGGTGCAAGAAGCGAAAAAATCCGCACTTACAACTTTCCCCAGGACCGCATAACAGACCACCGCATAAACCTTTCGCTCCACAACCTGCCTTCATTCATGATGGGCAACATGGACGAAATGCTTGATGCCCTTAACGTCTATGCAAAAGAAGAGCAGCTTGCCGAATAGAATTTCCCTTTGCGTATGACAATACAAGAGGCAAGAAAATACGGTTTTGATTCCCTTGAAAAGACAAGCCCTTCCGCCCAGCTGGACAGCGATGTTCTCTTGGGGGCGGTAAGCGGCTTTAGCAAAACCGATTTGATTTTTAAGCGGGAACATGAACTTTCTTGTGAAGAAGAAGAAAAGTTTGTTTCTTATATTGCGGCAAGAAAGACAGGCCTCCCGGTAGCCTACATAACCGGCCACAAGGAATTCTACGGCTATGATTTTCTTGTTACCCCCGATGTTCTTATTCCCAAGCCGGACACGGAGCTTCTTGTAGAAAAGGCACTTGAAATAGTAAAGGAAAAGTGCGGTGGCAATCACCTGCTAACGGTGTGCGACATGTGCACCGGAAGCGGTTGCGTTGGAATAAGCCTGCTTCTTGAATGCGAAAAATTCCTTCCCAAAGAAAAACTTCCGCTTGTTGTTCTTGCAGACATAAGTTCATCTGCCCTGAACATTGCCCGGCAGAATGTGGACATGCTTTTTAGCTCAGATGCAGGACTTTCTCACCTGCGTGACAGAGTGCGCTTTGTTAG
This sequence comes from Treponema sp. UBA6988, assembly GCA_002448445.1. Classification (GTDB taxonomy): domain Bacteria; phylum Spirochaetota; class Spirochaetia; order Treponematales; family Treponemataceae; genus Treponema_D. Next base: position 2,845 of record DJYC01000010.1, on the reverse strand, counting down.
GACAAATTTGTTTGAGGCAGTAAGTGGCAGCTTTGACCTTATTGTAACAAACCCACCATATATTCCTTCAAAAGAAGCCCATGATTTGCTAAAGGACGGACGGAGCGAACCCATTCTTGCCCTGGACGGGGACGTTAACCTTCATGGCGATCCTACCGGGGAAGATGACGGTCTTGGCATAATGCGCAATCTTGTTCCCCAGGCTGTGGCGCAGCTTTCTCCAGACGGTGTTCTGATTGCGGAAGCCGGTGAATACAATGCGGAGATGACAGAGTATATTTTTAGGAGTTCCGGTTTAAAAGACACAAAAATATTTAGAGACCTTAACGGTGACTTGCGGGATATTTTTGGCCGTAAGGCTTAGCGCTGGCGGCTGTACTTGTTTTTTGCGATTGCCTGTTCCCTCATCTTTTCCTTGCGCTTGTTTTCTGCTTCAATCTGCTTTGCGGACTTTTGCTTTCCTGTATCCCATTCAACTTTTACCGTGCGTTTTTCCACGTCCTGTATGCGAAGGTAGGTAAGGCATGATGCCTTATGAATTGTTATGCCCCTGTTGCGGGAGACGTAGCCTGCGATTGGGTCTCCTGGTTTTGGTGAGCAGCACTTTGCAATTGTAACCATAAAATTGGTTGTGTTTTCTATGCGGATTTTTCCTGTGTAGTCAACTTCCGGCTTTTTTGTGGCGGCTCGTTTTTTGCGCTTTTCTTCTGCCACTTGCTTGGAGTGGATAGTGTTTGCGGCAATTTCTGCCTCACGCTTTTCCAGTGCTTCCTTGTCTATGAAGGTTGGGTCGTTTGCGGTAAGCCAGGAGTGAATCTTTTGCCGGGCCTTTCCTGTTTTTACTGCAAGCAGCTGTCCCTGAGTTGGGTGGGCTTGCGGGTTTGTGAGGATTTCTATTATCTGCGTGTTCTGCAGCGGGGCTGTAAGCGGAATGATTTTTCCGTCTGCCTTTGCGCCTACAATTTTTTCGCCAACGTCGGAGTGGATTGCGTATGCAAAGTCGATTGCGTTTGCACCGGCTGGAAGTTCCTTTACGTCTCCACGCGGGGTAAAGACGTAAATGCTGTCTCCCAAAAGCTCGTTCTTTAGCTCGGAGAAGAAGCGTTCGTCGCTTAGGTTTTGGTCGCGGAGGCTTCGCAGCTGGTTTATGATGCTAAGGTCTTCCGCTTTTACCATGTCGTGGTTTGTGCCCTTTTTATAAAGCCAGTGGGATGCAACACCATGTTCTGCTATGTTGTGCATTTCCTGTGTGCGGATTTGAATTTCCAGCGGTTTTCCTTCGCAGATGACGGTTGTGTGAAGGGACTGGTAGCCGTTTGGTTTTGGCATGGCTATGTAGTCTTTAAAGCGGCCGTCCATGGGTTTCCAAAGGCCGTGAACAATTCCTATGAGTGTGTAGCATTCGTTTGCGGTCTGGCAGATTATGCGCAGGGCAAGAAGGTCGTAGAGTTCGCCTGCTTCCTTGTTGCGCTTTCGCATCTTTTGGTAGATTGAATAAAAGTGCTTTGCCCGGCTTGTGATTGTAACGCTTATTCCTGATTTTTCTGCGGCGGTGTAAATCTTTTTTACGGCCTTGTCCAGATAGTCTGCACGCTCTGCTTTTTTTTGCGCTACGATTGCCTTGATTTGCTGGAAGGCATCGGGGTTTGAGTATTTTAGGCTAAGGTCTTCCATTTCGCTTTTTACGTCGCTCATACCAAGGCGGCTTGCGAGTGGACACCAGATGTCTATTACTTCTTTTGCAACTGCACGCTGGGCCTGCTCGTCTACGGACTTTAGGTTGCGCATGCGGTCAAGGCGGTCTGCAAGTTTTACCAGGATTACGCGGATGTCGTCTATCATGGCAAAGAGCATCTTTCTGATTGAATCTGCTTCCTGCAGGGTTTTGCTTTTTATTTTTAAGCCAGTGATTTTTGCGGTTCCCTTTGCAATGTTTGCAACGTCCTTTCCAAAGCGTTTTTCTATTTCGCCAAGGCATTCGCTGTCTACGTCCAGAATGTTGTGGAAGATGCCGGAGATTATTGCGTCTGCACCAAGGTGGCTTTCTGCAAGAATGCATGCAACTCTCATTGGGTGAAGGTAATATGGAAGTCCGCACTTGCGCTTTAGGTTTCTTGTCTTTCCGATTAGGAAGTCCCATGCGCTGCGGATTTTTTCTTCATCCTCTGGTGTGAAATTCTGGGGGTATTCGCTAAAAAAAGTGTCTATTAACTTTTGAGGATCTGTTTCTGTAGTGTTTGCGGCAAAAGTTTGTAAGTGCATTTTCTCCCCCAATGCAGCAATTTTTGCGTTACTATTTTTAATATCCTTATTCTAAGATAAATTTCTTCTTTGTACAAGAGCAAAGAATGTATGTGTGTAAGACAAGCGAAGATGCTTTTTTTAGAGATGTTCCCTTCGACAGGCTCAGGGAACGTAATTGTTTCTTGCCGAAAAATAGCAAGCCATGGAGGGCGGGTTAGCAACATGCAGAATTGCGCAGCGATTCTGCAATCCCAGGAAAAATTCACGGAGGGGTTTTTCTTGGGCAGGCTCAGGGAACGTAATTTTTTCTTGCCAAAGAGTAACAAGCGCATGGATGCGCGGCTTAGCAACATGCAGAAGCCTTTGGCTTCTGCAATACCCAAGAAAATCCACGGAAGGATTTTCTTGGGTCGTACGCCCGATTGGAAGGGTGGCGTAGCCAGACCGCCGGAGGCGGGCCGGAGCGCTAGCGGAGCCCTGGAAAGCGGGTGACGCAGATTGGCGTTCGGTCGAGTTAGATATGGAGTAAAATGGTAGAGCAAACAAGACTTCCGTCCAAAAAATTAGCTTCTATAAAATTCGGCAACTTGTAAAGATTAAT
>DJYC01000084.1 GCA_002448445.1 Treponema sp. UBA6988 | reverse complement strand
CGTTCCGCTCCAATGCGGTTTTTCAGACGAATTTGCCTTCCGCTGCACCCAAAACTGATTTCTTTATCTCCAAAAAACAAATGTTGAAAATTGGGGTTCTTAGGGGCTAGCCCCTAAGCCGTGCCCGAAGAAAGGGGGAGGTTTGGAGGGGGAAAACTAGCGGGCTTCGGACTCTGAGCGGGTTTTCCCCCTCCAAGTCCGGGGTCCAAGGGCCCTCCCTTGAAAGTACTTGAAAACAAAAAGTGGACAAAATGGAAATTTAAGTGTACAATTAACTATCACTTTTATACACAGGAGTTTTTGATGAAAAGATCGGTTTTTAGTTCCATTGTCCTTGCAGCAAGTATACTTTTGCTTTTAGTTTCATGCAAAAAGAAGGAAGAAAAAAAGAAGGACAATACGCCGGAAGGTTTTGTAAGGATTTCCGCGGGAACTTTTAAGATGGGAAGCAAGGCAGGAGACAAATTTGAAAAACCGGCTCATCAGGTAAAACTCACCCACGACATCTACATGAGCGACCACGAACTTACCCAGGCTGAATACAAGGCCTACTGCATATTCGGAAGTTCCCAGCCATCAGAAAAGCTTGGGATTGGAGACAACTACCCGGCCTACTACGTAAGTTCCTACGATGCGGTGGTCTACTGCAACCTAAGGAGCATTGCGGAAGGTCTTGAGCCAGCATTTTCCATGGACGGAGTAACGGACCCCCGCGAATGGAAGGGCATAGTTGAAGGTGCCGACGCAAACGCAGGACGTTTCTGCGGTCCAAAGAACGGAAGCAAGGAATGGGACGCTATCATAATGAACACTTCGGTAAACGGCTACAGGCTTCCAACCGAGGCTGAATGGGAATACGCGGCATGTGCAGGCGCAGACGGTTCAGAAAAGAGCCTCTGGGCAGGTACGGACGACAGTTCTATCCTTGGCCAATACGCTTGGTACAGGGAAAACAGCGGCAAAAAGATTCATGAGGTAAAGGGCAAGCAGCCAAACGCATGGGGACTCTACGACATGGCGGGCAACGTCTGGGAATGGTGCTGGGACTGGAGCAACACAAACGAGCCCTACACGGAAGAAGAGCAGACTGACCCTACAGGAGCTACAGAGCCGGACAAGAAGAACGGGCGCATAGAAAAAAGCGGTTCCTACCTTTCCGCAGACATCTACTGCCGCACATTCAACCGCTACAGCAACTACCGCAACTACCGCTACAGCGACGACGGAATACGCGTCTGCAGAACTGCAACCAACGCAAGGTAAGAGCCGCCATGAAAAAATGGTATGACGAAGAATACGAGTTTACCGTTGAAGTAACAGGATTCCTGCACGGAAAGCGCACCGAGCGCTACTGCCGCAACGGGGAGGAAGTTGGGGACAAATACACATGCACTTACGGCTGCCCTGTTAACAAAGACGGATTTGGCATCTGCTCCAAAACCATGATGATGCTTTACCCGCTTATGGAAGCCGTAAGAAGCGGCGGAGACCTGGAAAATCTTGGCGGAGACGGAAAGTATTCAAAGACAATAGTCTGCCCGGACGGTTGCGTAATGTTCAAACTTACCGCAAAGCCTTTGGGGAATGAAAACTTCCACAAGGGCAAATTCTGGGACTACCCGGACCAAACGTCTGCAGAAAGCTGAACAAAATGAATTATTCCGCAAAAAATACCACTGCCACCTTTTAGGGAAACGCTGACTTATACCATCGTGCCAAGTCCAGTAGTGACATCACTCTGGCTTAATCAGTGATTCCTTAGATTCAGATTTTGCAATAAGTAGAATCATCGCTATCAAGACAAGGGGAAAGATGCTTCCCACCAAAAGGCCTTTCTTAAGGTTGTTGCCAAAAATCTGAGAAATGTTCCCCACAAGAACAGGGCCTGCCGCACCCCCCAAGTCGCCAGACATTGCAAGCATTGCAAAAAGCGCAGTTCCGCCTTTGGGAATTCTTGGAGAACAAATGCTTATTGTTCCAGGCCACATTATTGCTACCGAAAAACCGCAGAGGACGCAGCCCAAAAGACCAAGCACCGGAAGCTTAGAAAGGGAAGCCAGCAAATAACTTGCAACGCTCAAAATTCCAGAAAAAATCATAAAGCGCATAAGGTTTATTCTGTGGCCAAACTTTCCAAAGATTGCACGGATTGTTCCCATAGAAACGGCAAAGAGGCAAGGGCCTGCAAGATCGCCTATGTTTTTGGAAAGACCAAGAGCCGACTCCGCAAACGCAGAAGCCCATTGTGCCATAGAAAGCTCCGAAGCCCCCGCGCAAACCATAAGGATTATTGCCACCCAAAAAAGCGGCAGCTTGAACAGAGCCACAAGCCCCATCCCTTTTTCGCCGTTGTTGGGCCGTTCAATTGGACAGACTAAAAAATTGTAGATGTTAAAAAGCGGTATTAAAGCCCAAATGCAGGAAAGGATTTTCCACTTGTCCATGCCAAAGAACCTAAAGAAAATCGTAGAAACAATAATTACCCCAACAGAGCCCCAGCAGTAAAACGAATGCAAAAGGCTCATAACCGCTTCCTTGTGTTCAAAGGGGCATGCCTCCACAATGGGGCTGCCAAGCACTTCAACAAGACCGCTTCCAATGGCATACACAACAACGCTCACGATTATTCCAACAAAGGGTTCAGCAAAAAATTCCGGCAAGAATGCAAGCAGAATAAGGCCAATGGCAGAACACAGGCATGATGTTACAATGCATTTTCTGTAGCCAATTTTATCCACCACTTTAGCGCAGATTATGTCTACAACAAGCTGGGTTATAAAAAACACCGCAGGAATAAGGGCTATTTTTCCAAGCGTTACGTCATAAGTTTTGTTGAACATCAAAAACAAAAGCGGCGTAAAGTTGGCTGTAACAGCCTGTGTTATAAATCCAAGATAGCAGGCAAGCAGCGTTCTATTATATTTATTCTGGCTTTGGCTCATGGCAATCTCCTTGATGAATCTAAAATATCACAATTCAATCATCAAAAAATACAAAAAATCACTTTTTTTATTGTAAAAAAACACAAAATTTACAAAAAAACATTGCCATTATTTATTTGCCAAATTGTACATATATAATGTATAATTAAGAAAATGGATTGCCATAGACACGGAGGACTTTGACAGCTAAATGTCTTACTCAATCATAAGTGTGCTTGCATTTATACTCAATCTCATAATAAACCATGAACCTCTCAGGCATTTCAAAATCTATTCAAAAGGGAAGAAAGAGAAGAAGTCCGAACATCTTACAACCATACGCTACAGCCATTTTCTTACGGCGGCAAACTGCTACTTTATTACGGATATAATATGGGGAATTTTGTTCGACTACCGCAGCAACGACACTGTATTAGCTTTCTTGTATTGGGACTGCACCCTCTACTTTGCATTTTTGTTCCTGACCATAGTTACGTGGATACGCTATATTGTTGCCTACCTGAACAAAAAGGGGCGGCTAAGCAAAATCTTTATCAAAGTGCAATGGATTCTATTCGCGATTGGGCTTATACACCTTATACTCAACCCCTTTCACCCCTTGATTTTTTATTTTAATGCAGAACATGAATACATAACGGAGCCGGGAAGGCATACATCTTTTATTCTTCAGCTGACACTATATACGCTGACTACAATATATATGTTCTATATAGCATGCAAATCAAGCGGCGGAAACAAAGTGCGGCACATAGCGGTCGGCACAACCTGCCTTGTAATGAACATATTCCTTGTGCTACAGATACTCAACTCAAACTATCCATTTTATGGCATGGGGCTTTTAATAGGAATCTGCGTGATTCATTCCTTTGTTGAAGCCGGTGAGATGAGGGAAAAAGAAATCTATGACCACATTGCAACAAGTCTGGCGGAAGATTACGAGGCCTTGTACTACATAAATATAAAGACTGGTGAATTCCTGGAATTTTCTACGAACCAGAAATATGACTCCATGAACGTTCCCATAAAAAACCGGGACTTCTACACCGAAACCCAGACAAACATAGAAAAATATGTGCATCCAGACGACAGGGAATTTGCAAAGACCATGTACCAAAAAGATGCAATGCTAAAGAATCTTGAAAGCAAAAAGTCATATTCATACAAATACAGGATAATGGTTGGCGGGCAGCCAAGGCACTTTCAGTTCACGGTAATGCGGACGAATGATGAAATGCACGTTATCCTCTACGGAAAGGATATAGATGACGAGATTACCGCCAAGAACATGCGGCTGGAAAATCAGAAGAAACACGTTACCTTTAGCCAGATTGCGGAACTTCTTGCCGTAAACTACGACGTAATATATTATGTTAGCATAGAAGACTCCAGCTACATCAGTTACGAATGCAGGAATATTTACGGCCATCTGGACATGCAGAAATCCGGTGATGATTTTTTTGCAGACTCCAAGAATGACATTTCAAAGATTGTTCATAAAAGCGACCAAGACATTGTGCTTGCATTTATTGACAGGGACCATATAATCTCTACCCTTAAGGATAAGAAAAGCTGCAGTACCGAATACCGCATTATGGCATTCAAAAAAACGCATTATGTAAGGATGACAGTGCGAAAGGCAGCCGATGGAAAACACTACATCTTTGGCATTGAAAACATAGATAATGAAGTAAAAAAAGAAAAGCAGCACCTTAAGGAACTGAATACGGAAAAGGAACTTGCAAGGCGCGATGAACTTACGGGTGTAAAAAACAAGACCGCATACAATGAACTTGAAAAATCAGTCCAGGCAAACATAGACAACGGAATGGATTACCTGCCATTTGGACTTGTTGTGTGTGATGCCAACAATTTAAAGAAGATAAACGATACGGAAGGCCATGTTGCTGGTGATGAATACATCAAAAAATCAGCGATGCTTTTGTGCGACACATTTGTCCACAGCCCGGTGTTCAGGTTTGGTGGTGATGAATTTGTTGTCTTCCTAAGGGGCAACGACTATATAAACAGAAAGATGCTAATGGAAGCTTTGCATTCCCAGATTAAGAGCAACCTAAAATCGGGGGCAGGTCCAATCTTGGCATCCGGCATGGCAGAATACACCCCGGAAACCGACACCCTCTTTTCGGAAATATTTGCCCGTGCGGACAAGGAAATGTACAAAAACAAGAGGAAGCTCAAGAAGGAAGAAAGCAGCCTTAGATAAAAAACAGCAATCGTTTTTATTACCAATGTCATTAACATAAAAAGCTGTCATGCCGAACTAGATTCGGCATCTCTCTTCAATATCGTAATTTGAGATTCTGAGTCAAGCTCAGAATGACACAAAGTTAATGGCAAACGTTTTAATTAAAATTCTTTATAAGATGAAATTTTTTATTTCCCAACGGAATATCATTTAGTTGGCCAATGGCTTTGTAGCCATACTTTTTGTAGAAGTCTGGAGCCTGCCACGACATTGTGTCTACGTGTACGGAATGGCAGCCCCGCTTTTTTGCTTCCGATTCTGCCGCCTGCAACAGTTTTGACCCCAGCCCCTGCTTGCGGTATTTTGAATCAACCCAAAGAATGTCTATGTGCATCCAGCCCCAATAGGTTCCGCCTAAAATTCCTGCAATTACATTTTTGTCTTTATCGTATTCCACAATATTCAAAAGAAGGTGATTGTCCGGGCCAACCTTTTCGTCGTTGAACTTTCGCAGTGCATCATTTACAAAATTGATTTCTTCTTCGCTTGGACTAAAATTCATTCCGCAACTCCTGCTTAGAAATTATTCAATTACTGTGTAAAAGGCAAGTGCAGAAGTTAATAAAAGTTAGTAAATTCAAATGTAAACAAGAAAGCACTTCCATTCCCGGCAGAAAACGCGTCAAAAAAGCAAGGGTTGTTTGCAACCCCTAGCGCAGATACAAAGTATCTGACTCCCTTCGGGGCTTGAAGCTACGCTGCCGGGTTCGCACCGCGCAAATGCTTTTTTGCCACGTTTCCCGCCTCCATTCCAGTGCTTTCTTAATATATTTTTTTGCAAACAACTATTGAAAATATGTCCTTAGCTTTTACACCCATTAGGAACAAGTTAGGATATGTGCTATAATTTAAAGGATGAAAGTTTTTAGTCTTGCAGAAAGAATTTATGCCGCAGTCCGCCTTATTCCCCGCGGGAAGGTTGCCTCTTATTCGCAGATTGCAGCCCTTGTCGGTAACTGTAACTTGCGCCGCTACGTGGGGAATGCCCTGCATAAAAATCCAAGCAATTCCTTTACGCCATGCCACAGGGTTGTAAACGCAAAGGGCTATTGTTCCGGAAGCTTTGCATTCGGGGGAAGCCTTGCCCAAAGAGAAAAGCTTGAAGCGGAAGGGCTTGTCTTTACAGACGGCCATGTGGACATGAAAAAGTATGCAATCACCCAGGATGATTTTGAACTTATGCGCCTGGAACTAGAAATGCAAACTGACAAAATTCCGCAAGATGGGAAATGCAGCCACAACAGATTGCCCCTATAATACAGTTATACAAGAGGCAAGGAGAAGACGGGATGGAATGGATTTCTGCGATGCAGAGGGCAATTGACTACATGGAAGCCCACCTGTTGGAAGAGATTAACTATAAAGACGTGGCAAAGAGTGTGTACAGCTCAAGCTACGAGTTTCACAGGGCATTCAGTTTTCTTACGGGTATGACCGCAAATGCCTATATCCGTAACCGCAGGCTGTCTTTGGCCGCAAGGGAAATTGTGGAAACTGGCGGCAGGATTACGGACATTGCATTCAAGTACGGATACGAAACACCGGAAAGTTTTACAAAGGCATTTACCCGCTTCCATGGGGTTGCACCCAAGCTTGCACGAGAGGAATCCACAAGGCTCGTCCTCTTTAACCCTCTTGTAATCAAACTAACCGTTGAAGGGGGAAAGTCTATGGACTACAGAATCGTAGAGGCAGAGGCAAAACAGTTTCTTGCCCTGGTAAGAAGTTTTAGGAACGAAATAATCAATGATGACGACAACCACGAAGTTGCAGATTTTTGGGGAGAAGTAGAGGAAAAGAAGATGCTCACGCCTGCCCGCATGCTTAGGAAAGAAGGCACGAGAGACCTTTACGGACTTTGCACGCCAACAAAAGCTGGCTCAGAAAGCTTTGACTACGGGATAGGCATTCCCATAGACAAGGACACCGCCGACTTTGACCTTGAAAAGATGAAGCAGGCGGGATTTTCTCTCTGGGACGTAAAGCCTGCAACTTATGTTGTTTTTGACTGCATGGGTAAGGACGCAGACTGCATCCGCGACACCTGGGCAAAGTTCTACAAGGAATTCCTTCCGCAGATGGGCTACGAGGCCGCAGACGAAACAGACTACGAGCTTTACTTTGACGTTGCTAGTCCAAAAAGCCGCCCAGGCTTGTTCTGCGAGCTTTGGATTCCCATAAGGAAGAAGTAGGAACAAACCATTACAGAGCCATGGAGGGGCGACTTAGCAACATGCAGAATTGCGCAGCGATTCTGCAATACCTTGGAAAATCCAAGGATGGATTTTTTTTGTACTTGCCAACCAATAAAAAGCCCATGGAGGGGCGACTTAGCAACATGCAGAATTGCTACGCAATTCTGCAATACCTGGAAAAATCCACGGAGGGATTTTTCCAGGTCGTACGCCGCCATGGAGCCCCGGCAGTACCGGCCGAAGGGCGGTATGAGCGTTAGCGAAGGGCGGAACGGCGGTGGCGCAAAGGCCTGTCCGGTCGAATTAGCCATGGCACAAAATGGTAGAGCCATTAGGACTACCGTCCTGAAAAGTACCGTCCAGAAAATCACCGTCAAAAAAAATGCCAGTCAGAAGCCAAAACTAAGCCCTTCTGAAAAAGCCCAAAGAGGGTCCAAACGGTTGAAAATAAATAAAGTTTGGTATATAATTCTTGCCAAAGGATTGCAAAAAGGCAAAAACGGCTATGTTACGTTGTAAAGCAACCGTTGCGCCAAACATTCCTTACAGCAAGGAGTTTTTAATGAACGTTTCTGACATTAAACATGCCGGAATTAAGGCATGGGTTGAAGAATGTGTTAAGATGTGCGAACCAGACAATGTTGTTGTCGTTGACGGTTCCACAGCTGAATATGACCGCTTGATGAAGATTTGCGTAGACAAAGGTCTTGCAACTCCTCTTGCAAAAAAGCCGCACAGCTTTTTGTTCCGTTCACTTCCAAGCGATGTAGCCCGTGTAGAAGGACGCACATTCATTTCTTCAGTAAAGGAAGAAGATGCTGGTCCAACAAACCACTGGATTGACCCTGTAGAGCTTAAGGCAACAATGAAGGGTCTTTACACAGGTTGTATGCACGGCCGCACAATGTACGTAATTCCGTTCTGCATGGGACCTCTCGGTTCTCCAATCGCAAAATACGGTATTGAGCTTACAGACTCAGAGTACGTTGTTCTTAACATGGACATCATGACCCGCGCAGGCGAAAAGGTATGGCAGTATGTTGGCACAGACGGCGACTGGGTTCCATGTCTCCACTCTGTTGGTAAGCCTCTCAACAACGGCGAAAGCGACAACGGCATCTGGCCTTGCGCAGACGTTGAGCACAAATACATTTCTCAGTTCCCGGAAGAAGGACTCATCTGGTCTTACGGTTCAGGCTACGGTGGAAACGCATTGCTCGGAAAGAAGTGCTTTGCCCTCCGCATTGCTACAGTTCTTGCACGCAAGGAAGGCTGGCTTGCAGAACACATGCTTATCCTTAAGCTTACAAACCCACAGGGCGAAGTTAAGTACGTTACAGGCGCATTCCCGTCTGCTTGCGGTAAGACAAACCTTGCCATGCTTATTCCTACAATCCCTGGCTGGAAGGTCGAGACTGTTGGCGACGACATTGCCTGGATGAAGTACGGCGAAGACGGCAGACTTTATGCCATCAACCCGGAAGCTGGTTTCTTTGGTGTTGCACCGGGAACATCTGCAGAAAGCAACAAGAACGCTCTTATCTCTGCAGAAAAGAACACAATCTTTACAAACTGCGCACTTACAGAAGACGGCGACGTTTGGTGGGAAGGAATTGGCTATCCTGCAAAGGGCAAGCTTGTTGACTGGAAGGGTCAGACACGCGACGCTCTTCCAAAGGACAAGTCTCCTAAGGGCGAAGAATTTGCTCACCCCAACGCACGCTTTACAGCTCCTGCAAAACAGTGCCCCTGCATTGCATCTGACTGGGAAGATCCAAAAGGCGTACCGATCAGCGCAATCCTCTTTGGTGGCCGCCGTCCATCTACAATCCCGCTTGTTCACCAGGCACGCAACTGGAACCACGGTGTATTCCTTGGCTCTATCGTAGGTTCAGAAATTACAGCTGCATCTACAATCAACGCAGCAGAAGTTGGTAAGATCCGCCGCGACCCGTTCGCAATCCTCCCATTCTGCGGATACAACATGGGCGACTACTTCCAGCACTGGATCGACGTAGGTGCCGCTGCAAAGGACAAGGACAAGCTTCCTAAGATCTTCTACGTTAACTGGTTCCGCAAGGACGAAAACAATGCAGACCTTCCAGGAGGATTCATGTGGCCAGGATACGGCGACAACAGCCGCGTACTCGCATGGATTTTTGACCGCTGCGACGGAAAAGACAACTTTGTTGACACACCAATCGGCTATATGCCAAAAGAAGGCGCTCTCAACACAGACGGCCTTGCAGACTACTACAAGAAAGTTCTTCCAGAAATCACAAAGGTTGACAAGGAAGGATGGCTCAAGGAAATTAAGGATATTCGCGAGAACCACTATCCAAAGTTC